>JAFVCX010000115.1 GCA_017478855.1 Muribaculaceae bacterium
ATCAATTAATGCCGCATTTGCCCACTTTCCGCCTCTACCATCCTTCATTCCATTACCCGTGGAATTTTTAAGATTATATGGAGGTGACGTTACAACAAGATCAATGCTTCTGTTTGGAAGTTGTTTTAAGACATCCATACAGTCACCATTAACTATTTGATTTATATATTGTTCCATCATATTGCTATTGGGATGCTTGTGCAAATTTACAAAAAAATGCATGAACTCTATAATTGAAACGCTAAATTGTAATCTAAATTGTGTTTTAGAAATGATTTAAAGTAATGTCCATGTTTCTGTCTTCTACAGAATGGAAAAGCCGCGCGCGATTGCCATCTTAGGGCAAAGCGGCAGAGATCTCCTGAAAGTTTTTCTTGTCTTTTGGTTGGCGGGGCTTGCGGATTACTTTTGCGATAAAAAATCATCGCTTCAACGGCTGCACCTCGGCAGACTCAAACAAGTTTGGTTTGCTCTCGGTTTGCACAATTGGTGCAGTGTAAAATCGCAAAAATAATTTTTATATGGTTACCGGATTAAGCAGGTGGTGTGGGCGCTCCATGTGGTTTTTGGAGAATTTTTCATCGTGGATGCAACTTTTTGAGATGGTTGCTACGTCTAACAGCCAAATGAGATAAAAAACACAAAAAAACATTACGCATTATGAGAAGTAAGTTGATATCGTTAGCCGGTTGCTTGGCCCTTGTGCTGCTTGCCGCGTATGCCTCCAGCGGGCATTTGCATGCGCCCGGTCATGGAAATTGGGAAAACAAAAATTTTGAGGAATCCGTTGTCAGCCATGTTTCTTCCCAACTCGCTCATGGAGAGAGGGTTGAGTTTGGCGGCAAATATCTGTGCGAAGATTATAAAGAGGATGGTGAGGCACGTTTCTCGGCCTATGTTGATTACTATGTGGTGGCGGCCAATGGAGCAAAGCAGAAGCGCACCGCCTGCGTCATTTGCAACGAAGACAAGAACCAAATCCTCGACTGGGAGGACCTATGATTCCTCGCCTTTTTTGCGGGATGGGGCATCCCTTTCACGCCTCACCGCTGTGCCACACGTTGACGTAGAAACATCCAAGAAAGCGAGGTCGGGCCTCGCTTTCTTTATAGGGGGAATGCTGTAAGCCCCATTTTCAACGTGTTTTTTGCGAAAAGAAATATTCAGTGTGGTTTTGCGATGAGGCAAGCCGCTAATGGCAAGCATTGCCCCCACGGGGCGGAAGATGGAGCGGTTTTGGGGATTATGTCAGCGATTCAAAATTGAGGGCGACGGCATCGCAAATTGAAAAATTATGCTTATTTTTGCAGTGGGTTCCGGGCTCAGAACAGTGAGGCAACTCACTTGTACACAAGAGAGCTGCCGCGCCCTCAGGGTGATTTCTACCCGCAAGGGCCGCACAACCGGCGCAGCTCCTAACGCATAAAAATAAGACACATTATTATAATAACGAATCAACATGAAAAGAATCATGACCATTTTGCTGGCTGTGGCTTTTGCCATGAGCCTGCCGGCAAAGCAGAATGCGGCCACGGCACCGCAGCTGCAATTTGACGCCTCGAAAAGTGAGACCAGAGTGATGACGATGCCCGACGGGCAGCTTGTGAAATATACGGCCTATGAGGGCATGTATTTTGTGACCAACGTGGAAGACTCTGCCTATCAGACCATCAACGTATATGTACCCGAGGGTGCCACACAGCAAACTCCGATTTTCCTGCGCACCTATGTGGGCGGTTATATGGCATCGAAAGCCGGGCAACCACAAGCGGGCGACGCCACCGGACGTGCCCTGCGGGAGGGCTATGTGGTGGCCATTCCCGGTTCGCGTGGACTCAACTCAACCGTCACCGCCACTAAGACCGACAAAAAAGCCGGCATCAAGAAAGGGCAAACCATCTATACCGGGCGAGCTCCCAAAGCCATTCTCGACCTGAAGGCCGCCATACGTTTTCTGCGCCATTTCGACAAGGAGATGCCGGGCGATGCCGAGCGCATCATAACCGACGGCACAAGCGCGGGAGGGGCCATGTCGGCACTGATGGGTGCCACCGGCAATAACACCGCCTACGAGCCGATGCTCCGTGCGATGGGGGCCGCCAATGAGCGAGATGATGTGTTTGCCAGCATCTGCTTCTGCCCTATCACCGACCTTGACCATGCCGACATGGCCTATGAGTGGCTGTATAACGGCACCGACTCACGCCAGCAGGGCGACAAGGAAGTGCTGGCCGTGAGCGACGAGCTGAAAGCACTTTTCCCCGCCTACGTCAACAGCCTGAAACTCCGCACCCCCGACGGCACGCTCCTGACCGCCGACAATTATTTGGACTTCATCAAGAGCGAACTGATGCGCGCGGCGCAAATCGCCAAAAATGCCGGTGCCGACATTCCTGACAGCATAGGCTTTAAGTTCAATGCCGAGAGCGGTTTTGGAGTACCGCCCATCAACGGCGGCATGACCGGCGGCGCGCCAAAGGCGGCGCAGGGCACAATGCCACAGATGATGGCGCGGCGCGGTGGCGGCCAAAAGGCCGGCGAATATATCATCGACCTCGACATGCCTAAGTATATGAACTATGTGGTGACGACCCTGCCGCTGAAAACCGCGCCGGCCTTCGACACGCAGGGCGTGTGCGGGCAAGCTGCTTCGGGCGAAAACGAAGAGTTTGGCGACCGGACGGGAACGAGCGTGAACTTCACGGAGTTTGGCGCACAGAAGTCAGGTCTCGCGCTGACCGATGAAATCAAGGAGAACGCGCGTCTGCTGAACCCCATGAACTTCATCGGCGACAAAGAAACCGACGTGGCTCCCCACTGGTACATCCGTCATGGCGCACGCGACCGCGACACCTCATTTCCCATTCCCCTCAACCTTGCCCTGAAGCTGCAAAACGCGGGCAAGGACGTGAACTACCTGCTGGCATGGAACCGTCCGCACAGCGGCGACTACTCCCTCGACGAGCTCTTCGGCTGGTTGAAAGAGTTGCTCCCGTAGCGGCACACCCGGCAAGCAAGCCACACAGCAATGCGGCGCCGCGCACGATTGAGGGCACGGCACCGCGGCTGTGGAGCTATGTCACATTGAGGTAGCTCCGCAACGCTTCCACATATTCCTCAAAGGCCTTTAGGCCAAGAGGCGTGATGCGGCACAGTGTGCAGGGCTTCTTTCCCTTGAAAGTTTTTTCCACCTCGATGTAGCCCGCCGCCGACAACTTGTCGATCTGCACGCTCAGGTTACCCGCCGTGGCCCCCGTTTGCTCCTTGATGTAAGGACAGTCGGCGCTGTCAGAACTGATTAGCAGCGACACGACTGCCAGTCGCAGTTCAGAGTGCAGCAGTGGATCTAATGGCTTGAACATAGGCTTACTGTCTTTTGAGCATCAGGCCCGGAATCGTCAGGCCCACCAATGCAAGCAAGAATATAAACAGGCAGTAGAAGCATTCCCGCAGCACGCCGATCATCGCGCCGGAGGCACCGCTGGCCATCAGCAGCCAAGCATCGATGCCCGCAAACTGGCAAATCGCAATGACGAGTCCGCCCACGACTCCAAACCACACCAACCAATTATTTTTGAGAATGTGCCCCGTGATGGTCACAGCCATGCTCATAAATAAGACGATAACCGGACTTAGCGGCACTTGAGTGATCACAACCGACTCTGAACTCGCGGCCAGCCTATGTGCCCTTGAATACCAAATGATGACCACGACGAAGAAGCCGAGGGTAAAGACGGCAAACGTTTGCCACGTCTTGGCCACCAGCGTGCCCACGAGGTTCACCGGAGCGTGGGTGCGCTCCTTGTAGATGTCGCGCAAGGCAATCCATATAATCACAGGCAGCAAAAACCAGAGCAAATTGCCCATAGGCGATGCCGTGAGATAGTTGACGAGAGCCACCACGACGGCCATAGCCATCGTGCAAAGCCCCGCCACATAGAGCGACTGCCCCGTGTCTTTGGCCACAACCCGGCGGCTACGCTCTATTTGCTCGGTGATGATTTCCAGACTGCGCTCGGCAGTCATATTGTTTTTCTCTTCCATTGTTGTTTCATTGAGATGTTAATCACTTGGTTTCCTGTTCTCTGGCCCTCTTCTCACTCCTGCAGAAAGCTCGGAAAGAGCCCGTTTGTGTTCGAATCACGATGCAAATATAAACAAGTTTATAATATAAACCAAATTATTTCACAAATTTTTTGTTTTTCTATCTGCTCCACCACCATTGCCCCACCCCCGCCCTCATCCTCATTCGCCATATTGATAGCTGTCGATGGAACTGATAATTATTTTATC
>JAFVCX010000116.1 GCA_017478855.1 Muribaculaceae bacterium
AAGTGCGGCAACATGATTTTGGGTAGCGACAGCCACACCCTCTATGGCTCGCTCGGCAACATGGGCGTTGGTGAAGGCGGCGGTGAACTTGTGAAGCAACTGCTGAAGAACACTTGGGACATCAACGCTCCCGAAGTGGTGCTTGTGTGGTTGGAAGGCTCACCCCGCAAGGGTATCGGCCCCCACGACGTGGCCATTTCGCTTGTGAAAGCCACTTTTGAATCGGGCTTTGTGAAAAACAAAGTGCTTGAGTTTGCCGGCCCCGGCGTGAAGAATCTTCCCATCGACTTCCGCAACGGCATCGACATCATGACCACCGAGACCACTTGCTTGAGCTCGATTTGGATTACCGACGACGAAGTGAAGCATCACTATGAGATTCACAAACGTCCTGAAGACTATCGCGAACTGCGTCCCGGCAAGGTGGCCTATTATGATGCTATGATTCGCATCAACCTGTCGAAGCAGGAATCAATGATTGCTCTTCCCTTCCATCCCTCAAATGCTTACACCATTCACGAGTTGCAAGCCAACCCCGTAGAGATTCTGCGTGCCGTGGAAGAAGACACCAAGAAACGCTTTGGCGACAAGGTGCAAGTTGACCTTGTGGACAAGGTGATTAATGGCAAAGTGATGGCCGACCAAGGTATTATTGCCGGTTGCTCGGGTGGCACCTACGACAACCTGAGTGCAGCAGCCACCATCATGAACGGCAAATCGATTGGCCACGACTACTTCACGATGTCGGCCTATCCACAGTCGGTGCCCGTCTACATGGCCACCACTCGCAACGGCATCACCGAAGAGCTTCTTGAGGCCGGCGTGATTATCAAGCCCGCCTTCTGCGGTCCTTGCTTCGGTGCCGGTGACGTGCCTTCGAACAACGGTTTGAGCATTCGCCACACTACTCGCAACTTCCCCAACCGCGAGGGTTCGAAACCCGGTCAAGGCCAGATTTCGCTTGTGGCTCTGATGGATGCCCGCTCTATCGCTGCCACCGCAGCCAATGGAGGTGTCATTACCGCCGCAACCGATGTGGACTATGATGACACGCACAAGCCTTACGACTTCGACGAGCGCATCTATGAGCGTCGCGTGTATAACGGTTTCGGCAAGGCCGACCTGTCGCAAGACCTCAAGTATGGCCCGAACATTAAGGACTGGCCCAAGATGTATCCCATGCAGGAGAACATGCTTCTTGAACTTGCTGCCGTGATTCACGATCCCGTGACCACAACCGACGAGCTGATTCCTTCGGGTGAAACATCGAGCTATCGCTCTAACCCGCTGAAACTTTCGGAGTTTGCGCTTTCTCGCCGAGTTCCTGAGTATGTGGGCATCAGCAAGCGCATTCAAGCAGAAGATTTGGAGCGCCGTGCCGGCAAGTGCCCGCAGCACGTGCTCGACGCACTGAGCAAAGTGGGTGCCGCAGCCGATGCCACGTCGTTTGGTTCGTGCGTGTTTGCCAACCGTCCCGGCGACGGCGCGGCCCGCGAGCAGGCCGCTTCTTGCCAAAAAGTGCTGGGTGGCGATGCCAACATTTGCTATGAATACGCCACCAAGCGCTATCGCAGCAACTGCATCAACTGGGGTATCGTGCCTTTCACCATCGACAAAGACACCCAATTTGACTATCAACCCGGCGACTTCGTGTTTATTCCCGGCATTCGCGAGGCTATCCTCGGCGGCAAGGAAGAAATCGATGCCAAAGTCATTACAGCCGACGGTGTGAAAGACATCCATCTGTTCTTCCAAAACCTGACGGCCGATGAGCGTCAGATTTTGGCCGATGGCTGCCTGATGAACTACTATGCAGCTCAAAACAAATAAAAACTAAACACCTGTGGCAATGAGGATTGGGAGAAAAACCAACTACTCCTCTCCCAATCCATCATTACCCACACTCAATCACCATTATAACTATGATCGAAAAAATTAAAATGACCACTCCCATCGTGGAGATGGATGGCGATGAAATGACTCGCATCTTGTGGAAGATGATCAAAGATGAACTCATCCTCCCATTTGTTGACCTGAAGAGTGAGTACTACGACCTCGGTCTGCCCAAACGCGATGAAACCGGCGACAAGATCACCGTTGAGGCCGCCGAAGCCACCAAGAAATATGGTGTGGCCGTGAAGTGCGCAACCATTACTCCGAACCTCAAACGCATGGACGAATACAAACTGCACGAGATGTGGAAGAGCCCCAACGGCACTATCCGTTCGATTCTCGACGGCACAGTGTTCCGCGCACCCATCACGCTGCCCAGCATCAAGCCGGCAGTGCGCAACTGGGAAAAGCCCATCACCATTGCTCGTCATGCCTATGGCGACGTGTACAAGAGTGTGGAGCTTCGCGCTGAAGAACCGGGTGTGGCCAAGCTCGTTTTTGACGGCGAGAGCGGTAAGCATGAAGAGGTTGTGATTCACAACTTCAAGGGTGCCGGCGTGCTTCAGGGTATGCACAACCTTGACAAGTCCATTCGCTCGTTTGCACACAGCTGCTTCAAATTTGCCATCGACACCAAACAAGATCTCTGGTTCTCGACCAAAGACACTATTTCGAAAAAATATGACGCACAATTCCGCATCATCTTCGAAGAAGTGTTTGAGGAGTACAAAGAGGAATTTGAGAAGCTGGGTCTGGAATATTTCTACACCCTGATTGACGACGCTGTGGCTCGCGTTATTCGCAGCAAGGGCGGCTACATTTGGGCTTGCAAGAACTATGACGGCGACGTGATGAGCGACATGGTTTCGACCGCATTTGGCTCGCTTGCCATGATGACCAGCGTGCTCGTTAGCCCCGACGGCAACTACGAATATGAGGCAGCTCACGGCACTGTGACCCGCCACTATTACAAATATCTTGCCGGCGAAGAAACATCGACCAACCCCATCGCTACCATCTTTGCTTGGAGCGGCGCACTGCGCAAACGTGGTGAGAAAGACGGCATCACGGAGCTCATGAACTTTGGCGACCAGCTGGAAGGCGCATGCTTCGACACGCTGAATGCCGGCATCGTGACCAAAGACCTCGTGAACCTGATGGAAGGCGTAGAGGCCAAGGCTGTGAACAGCGCAGACTTTATCAAGGCCATCCGCACTAACCTTGAGAAACGTCTTGCTTAATCAAGCAAACGCAACTTTCAAGTGACATCAAGTGACAACAAAATGCCGAGGAATATCCTCGGCAATTTTGTTGGTTTAGCCCTTGTTGCGCAGTTGATTCACGTGGGTGACATCACCACCATTTAGTGAACGTCTGGCTTTCTTCGCGAAGGTGGATCAGTTCTCCAATGCGCGGTGTGAGCAGCTGCCATGATTTGCCAGCGGCATGCTCATAGATGCTGTCTAATGGTTCGTTCCATGTGTGGTTGGCCAGCGCATATTTCGAATTATGGTAGGTGAGCACACGTTTTGGCGACAGTTCGTCGATAGCTTGTGGCAATTCGTCGGGCATCGTGTGGATGTGGCACCAGCCGGCATCGTATTGGCCATTCTCCATGATGGCCAATACGATGTCGGGATATTGTGCGCCAAATTGCGCGAATCGTCCGTCATAACCACCATCGCCTGAGATGAAGATGCGCTGGGAGCCATCAATCAGATAGGAAGCCCATAACGTTTTGTTGCGACCAAACAGACGACCCGAGAAATGACGGCTAGGCAAGCAACGCAAGACCATGTCATCTCTCACAGCAATGCTGTCGCCCCAATCCATATCATGAATGCGGGAAGGGTCATAGCCCCAATATTCAAAATGAGAGCCTATGCCCAGTGAGCAAACGACTTGCGACACTTTGGGCTTTAACGCTTTCACCGTTTCATAGTCAAGGTGATCCCAATGGTCATGCGTGATGATGAGGTAATCCACTTCTGGAATATCATCGGGAGTATAAACGTCAGCACCCTTGAAAGGTCGCATGAATAAGGTGACCGGAAGTTGCGATGTGAGCACCGGATCGAACAAGAATCGCACTCCCTGCGTCTGAATATACAATGAGGAATGACCCAGCCACACGCACACATCTTGGTCACGTGGAATATCTTTTAGAGCATGCTTTGCGGTGGGGATGGCCGATGATGGTTTTAGGTTTTCGATCTTCACAAAAAGAAACTTCCACATTTGCGACAAGAAACCTTCGTCGCCAGTGAGCTGTGGTGTGTATTCTTTGTTGGCAAATTCTTTGTCATGCCATTGTGATGATTGCTCACACTTGGCCAAACGCTCACCGTCGGGAAGTCGGCCCGAAGCAATCCAAAACATTCGTCCCAGCCAACCAGCTATCATAAGGAGAATGATTAAGCCTGCATATAGCATTTTTCTTTTCATTTTATGATTCGTAAAAAAGGTTTCATTTCACAATAAGCAACAACTCAGAAAAATCATCTATCATGAAATCGGGGTTTTGCTGTTTCAGCTGCGCCCTACTGTGGTTGCCATAAGTAACTGCACAGGTGCGACAGAATGCTCTCTGCCCCATCAGTATATCGTAGGTGGTGTCGCCCACCACGAGGGATTCTTGCGGTAGCGATGCCGTTTGCTCCAGAATGTGCAGCACCATATCTGGTGCCGGTTTTTTATGCCTCACATCTTGCTCACCAAGCACAGCCGAAACATGCTCCTGAAGGCCGAACATCCGCAAAAATGATTGCAGAGAATCGCGCCCTCTGCTTGATGCCACCGCCACCATTATGCCCCATTGACGCAGGGTGAGAATCGTTTCCTTCACCTGCGGAAAGAGGCAAACCGTTTTGGCAGCAATGTCATCGAACAGTTCCCTATAAAGCAGCACGCAACGGTCAATGAGTTTTTCGTCCTCTACACCAGCCGCTTTCACAAAAGTGTCGCGCAGAGGCAATCCAATGAGTTGATTAATGGCCTCACCATCAGGAACAGGCAGATTCAATTCTTGCAGAGTGGCAGAAACCGTTGCAAGAATGCTCGATTGAGTGTCGGCAAGAGTGCCGTCGAAATCAAAGATGATTGTTTTGAACTTCATAAAGAGGGCATCAATCTTTATCACAACGCAGTTGCCAAAATGCAACTGCCGCAGCGGCAGCCACATTGAGCGAGTCAACGCCATGCGCCATGGGAATGCGTGCCACATAGTCGGCCTCGGTTATTACCTGATGTGGCAGGCCATCGCCTTCTGTACCCATGATTATTGCTAATCGGGACTCGGCATTTAAATGAGAATCGCTGATGGGTAGAGAATCATGGGTCAATGCCATGGCCACCGTGCTGAATCCCAAACGGCGCACGTCGCTGATGGGATGCTCGACCCACGTCCACGGCACCAAGAACACCGATCCCATCGACACTCTGATGGCCCTGCGGTTCAATGGGTCGCACGAATCGCGGGTGAGCAGCACTGCATCTATGCCCAATGCGGCCGCCGAGCGGAAAATGGCGCCAATGTTGGTCGTGTCGGTCACACCATCAATCACAACCACCCGGCGAGCGGCACGACACAAGTCGTCCATCGCAGGCAGAGCCGGACGACGCATGGCACACAAGACACCGCGCGTGAGCGTATAGCCGGTGAGAGAAGCCAGCAGATGGCGCTCACCGGTGAATACGGGTATGTCACCACACCGGCCGATGATGCCAGCGGCATCACCCTCGATGTGCTTGCGCTCGCAAAGGATGGATAGCGGTTGATAGCCAGCCGCCAAGGCCACAGCAATCACTTTCGGGCTTTCGGCGATGAAAATGCCTTGAGTTTCGTCAAGGCGATTGCGCAGCTGCGCCTCGGTGAGAGAGGAAAACACTTCCACTCCGGGATGATTCAAAGATGTTATCTCAATAATTGGCATGGCGGTGCAGTGACCTGCGTTAGGTGAAAACAGTCGTGACCAACGCAGTGTTTTGGTGAATGAAACGAGGCATCTTATTCCTGCTCTGAATCAGGATAATGCAAATTTTGCGGCGTGAGGTTCTCCAGCACCTCAACAAGGTATTTTCTGGCTTCCCAGCGTGCCATGGGCAGGTTATTGAGCATGTAATTGCCACAATCGTGCTCATTGGCACCCGGAATTTCGCCCTCATATAGTTGGCTATGAACCGAAATGTTTCGGTCACCAGAGGGGCGATGTCGGCCGATGTGAGGTCGCCTTGCACCAGCAGATAGTTGCCCGTGCAGCATCCCATAGGTCCCCAATAGATGATGCGAGAAGCCCACTCGGAATGGTTGCGCAGAAAAGTGGCTGCCAAATGCTCAATGGTGTGCAAAGCACTTTGGCTCACCGCCGGCTCGCGATTGGGCAGCTTCATGCGGATGTCGAATGTTGTGACCACATCGCCCGACGGTGTGACATCGCGCCGTGACACATAAATGCCACGTTGCAGGCGTGTGTGGTCGATGGTGAAACTGGGAATTTTTTTCATGCTGTTGTGACTTTTGATGAAATCATTCGTCTACGTCAGAATCATCTTCAAGATTCTTGAGCAGATCACACAGGGTGTCGAAAGTGTGCTCAGGAGCTTCTTTCCAGAAATCGGTGTATTGTTGGGAATTATTGTCGCTTGCGCCCGGCGAGTCGCTAATAATGCGCAGGCTCATGAAGGAGGTTTCACGCAACAAACAAGTCTGAGCAATGGCCGCACTCTCCATGTCGACGGCAAGTGCATCAGGGTATATTCGCTTGATATCGGCCACGCGCTCTTTGCTGTCGATGAAGCAGTCGCCCGTGCAGATAAGTCCGCGCTTCACATCGGCGCGATTAGGCACGCACGACAGCAATTTTTCGTTGGCCTGATAGGTTTGCGGCATGCCCTGCACAAGTCCCCACGGCAGTCCGGGGCCACACCACACATCATGATAGGCCACTGAGCTGCCCACCACAATGTCCATCACATTGACATCGAGGTCGGCTCCTCCGGCCACGCCTGTGCTGATGATGTAATCGGGGCGGAAATAGTCAATCAGGGTCACAGTGCCCACAGTGGCATTGACCTTTCCTATGCCACACTTCATCGCCACAACTTGGCGACCGGTCATGTAGCCTTGATAAAACACAAGTCCATCAATAGTGAGCTGCTCGCATTCTTCAATGAGCGGAAGTAGAAGCTGCAATTCACTGTCCATTGCAACAATAATACCTACATTCATATTTCTATAACTTCAAAATAATGGTTTACTACACAGCAAAAACCTCACCATTCTGCGATGCAGATTGCTGAGGTTTTATAACGCTTTGAGGGTTGCCTCGATGCTATTGACCTCGGCCCTGAACTTTTTTTCGAGAGAGATGCGTTGTTCCACCTGCTTGCAGGCATGCAAAACCGTGGCATGGTTGCGCGACAGCCGCAGGCCTATGTTGGTGGACGACATTTGCGTTTTGTTTTTTGCCAAATACATGACCAGCTGCCTTGCATCGCTGATTTCCCGCTTGCGCGATTTCCCATAAATTAGCTCTGGGTCAATGTTGTAGTAGTTGGCTACCGTTTCTGCAATAATTTCTAAAGTAAGATGCGGCTTTATCACCTTCACCAGATTAGACACGATGGACTGTGCAAGGTCGAGTGTAATTTCACCACTTCCTAATGTGGAGTGAGCCAAGATTGAAAGCACCACACCTTCGAGGTCGCGCACGCTGTCGGTTACATGCTGGGCGATGAAATCAACCACATCGTCGTCGAGGATAAGACCATCTTGCGCCGCACGCATTTGCAGGACACTTCGCCGCAGGTTTAGGTCGGGTTTTGCCAATTCTACCGTCATTCCCCACTTAAAGCGCGATATCAGGCGCGGCACGATGCCATCCAAATCCACCGGGCGGCAGTCGCATGTGAGTACCAACTGCTTGTTGTGCTGGTGCAAGTGGTTGAATATGTGGAAGAATGTGTTTTGCGTTCCCGTTTTTCCCGCCAGCTCATGAATGTCATCAATGAGCAACACATCTATGCTTTGGTAGAAATTGATGAAGTCATTCACTTGGTTGCGCTGCACTGCCGTGGTGTATTGGGTTTCAAAAACACGAGCCGGCACATAGAGTACGCGCGTCTGCGGATTTTGCTCTTTCACCCTAATGCCAATGGCCTGAATCAAGTGAGTTTTGCCCACACCCGTAGAGCCAAAAATGAACATGGGATTGTAGATTTTGCGCTCAAGGTGGTCGGCAATCGCCTTGCCCACAGTGACGGCAAGCTGATTGCTGGCGCTGCTGCAATAATTCTCAAAGGTGTATCGGAGATTGAGCTGGGGGTCGATGTCGTCGATAGGAGCGACATCAAATGGATTTTTCAGAACCGACTTAACTTGTGATTTCAGTTTTGCGCTGCGACCATCGGGCGCATAGTCAACCGGTGTGTCGCTGGTGACGTTCACATTATAATAAAGTTGCACCTGCTCGCCAAACACTCTCCTAAGGGAAGACTTGAGCAGATTCACAAAGTGCTCCTCAATAATCTCAACAAAAAAGTGTGAAGGGACGTTTAGCGTGAGTTCATTATTGACGAACCGGGCGGGCACAATGGGCACGAACCAAGTGTTGAACTGGTCGGGCGACACGTTGTCCTTAATGATGTTTAGACAACTATTCCATTGTTTGTTCACATCGTTCATCGGTTCAGAGAGAGAAAAAACATTACCGCTTTATATATTAAAACGGCAAGTTTTGACACTACAAATTTCGCGTATTTTTTTTATAAAAAAAAGTGCCTAAAAAATTTGTTTTTCTCGCTAAAATTTAATGCTATTGAATTACAACCATTTACAGCCAATCAAAAAGAAAGCAAGAGAGGAGCATCGGCACCCGATTGATAAAACCTTATCATTAAATCATTTGAATACGGCTTATTGATTCCCTCATGTCGTCGCTTGGACGCAGCGACATTTATTCACATCAAATTCACTGAGTGTTCAAGAAAAGAACAGTCTTTTTCTATTTAGAACAATCAAAATAAGGGCGTTTTCCGAAACCCATAGGGGGCATCAAAAGACTTTCACGTTGATATATCGTTTGGGATTCTTCTTGATGTCGATAAACAATGAATCAAGATCGGCAAGCACCTTGTCGGCATTCTGGTAGAGTGATTTGTCGTTCAGCAACTGTCCCAAGCTGGACTCTGGGTTGTTGAGCTGAGCGGTGAGGAGTTGCAAATTAGCTACTGTGGCATGGATTTGCCGCATGGTGCTGTCGAGCGGCATGCCATTGAGGGAAGATGAAAGCTGATTCAAATTGTCGGTGGTGGCCGACAGGTTTTGGGTTATGCCATTCACATTTCCCATCACAGCAGGCATGCCTTTATTGAGGTTTATAATTAGCTGGGTGAGTTGCTGGCTGCTTTGGGCCAACTGTGCGGTTATAGCATCTAAGCGCATGACCGATGCCGCCACCTGCGGCGATGCGAGCAGCCCGTTGACCGACATCATGATTGAATCCACTTTGGGCAAAATTTGTGTGACTTGCGGCATCACTTCACCTGAGATTTGCCCCATCAAACCATTAGCCTGATAGCCCATCATAGTGTCGCCCACCTTCATATACACATCGCCTTTTGCAAGATTCAGCACCATCGTTGCCGTGCCGGTGAGGCTGGTTTCAATGGAGGCTTTTGAGCCAACGGGAATTTTCATGTCCCTATTCATGCTCATCATCACGCTAATGCGATTTGTGTTATAATCGTAGTCAATCTCTCTCACCTGTCCCACTTGAAAACCATTTACCATAACTGGAGATGCTTCAACCAAACCATCGACCTGCTCAAACTCGGCATAGTAGAAATTGGCCGGCTTAAAAAGATTTACCCCTTTCAAAAATTCAATGCCCCAATAGAGCAAGCAAAGGCTTGCTATCACGGTGAGGGCGATGACCACATTTTTATTAAATAACGATTTCATTCTTTGATTTTCTCTGCCCAGTTAGGCAAAAACTAAAATGCAAAGGTACATAAATGTTGCAAAAAAGGGGAGAAAATATGGCCTAAAAAATGTGTAAAACGCATGCTTTTGAAGAATTTGCCGAAAAAAGTAGGACAAAATTTGTGTTTTGGAATAAAAACCTGTAAATTTGCAAGTGGGAAACTCAACTAATTATTTCTTTCGCACCATTATGGCTACAAAAATTTATGGACTCATCGGCTATCCACTCAGCCACTCGTTCTCAATCGACTACTTCAATCAGAAATTTCAAGCAGAGGGAATTGATGCGCAATACCTTAATTTTGAAATTGAAGATGCGAACCAGCTCATGGAACTTATTGCCGAGTATCCTAACCTTGACGGGCTGAATGTGACAGCCCCCTACAAGGAGCAGGTGATTCCTTTCCTTGACGAACTTGACGGAACGGCGCAAACCGTAGGTGCCGTGAATGTTATTAAGTTTGTGCGTAACAAAGCAGGCGAATTAGTGAAGTTGCGCGGCTATAATAGTGACGTGAGCGGCTTTGAGAAAACGATGTCACCTCTCATTACGCCCGCAAGAAACAAAGCCATGGTGCTTGGCACGGGAGGAGCCGCCAAAGCCGTGAAAGAAGCGTTAAGCCATCTGAACATTGACGTGCAACTGGTTTCGCGTCGAAAAAGCGCCACTACTGTAACCTATGAAGAAATCACCAAAGCGATGGTTGCGGCCCATAAAATCGTGGTCAACGCCACTCCTTTAGGAAAGTATCCGCATGTAGAAGAATGTCCTGATTTCCCTTACAGATTCTTGGGCAACGAGCACTTGGCCTATGACCTAATCTATAACCCTGATGAAACATTGTTTATGAAAAAAGCGGCGGCCAAAGGTGCCAAAGTCAAAAACGGACTTGAAATGCTACTGTTGCAGGCATTTATATCCTATGAGATTTGGACTGCCGAACAATATCAGCCTTAAGAATTTAACGACTTGACTCGTTACGCAGCATGTCAGCCTTGTCGCGCGTACCTGTTTTGAGGGTGCTTATCCCTTTCGTGCTGGGCGTCATCATCGCCGACGGCTCACGTGGCAGCATCGTGGTGCCATGCGTTTTGCTCTGCACGGCCATTGCGCTGGGAGTTATTTTCCACAAACTATCAAACTCGGCTTCGCGTGCGCTTGTGCTTCGCAAATGGTGGATATCAATCTATTTTTTGGCGGCATTGTCATTAGGCTTGCTGGCCGGCGACATGAATCTACCCAAACCCATCGCAGCCTACTCTGAAGAGAACGACGTTGATGTGCTTGCCGTGATTGACGATGTAGCATTGCGAGATTTCTCCATGACACTCACAGTGAACGTCACTCATTTGAACCAATCGCAACTGCAACGCACACACAAACTGCGCATCAACACAAAAGGATGCAACTACGGGTTTCGGGTGGGTGACGTGGTGGTCATGCGCTGCGCACCTCATCGCATCACTAACCGTGGCAACCCTGGTGAGATGGATTACGTCAGCTATATGAAACGCCGGGGAATCCTTTATACTGCGCATGTGCCAGCCAAAGCAATCAACGTGGTGGGACACCGGCGCACTCTTCGTTCACTCTTGGCCAGCTGCCGCTATAAGATAGAAGCAGCGACATGGGAAACATCGCTAACTGCCGATGCCCGACATTTTCTTTTGGCTGTTTTGACCGGCAACAGTCAGCTACTGGACTCTGACACTCGCACCACATTCTCAGCCGCAGGGGTTGCGCATGTGTTAGCCTTGAGTGGTTTGCATGTGGGTCTTATTGCCGGCATTATTTGGCTTCTGCTTTTTCCTCTTGACTATTTCCTATTGAAAAGGCTGCGTGTCGCCATCACTCTCATCACGCTTTTTTTGTTTGCCCTGTTTACGGGCGCGGCCCCTTCGGTGGTTCGTGCCACGGTCATGACCGGTTTCACACTCATTGCCGCCGTTGCATTCAGAAAGCGACAAGCAATGAATGCCTTGTGTGTCGCGGCTCTGCTGATTGTGCTCATTAATCCCTTTGCCATCTACAACGTGGGCTTTCAGCTGAGTTTCATCACGGTGGCATCTCTAATTTTATGTGATGCTCAATGCAATAGTTTGCGCCAGCGCGGGGTGTGGATTCATCGCTTAGCGGTGTTGCTGATCACCTCGGTCATCGCATCTGTTTCGACGTTGATTTTAAGCATTTACTACTTTAACGGTTTCTCCACCTTATCAGTTATTGGCAACCTCCTCATTCTTCCGATCATGCCATTGATCATGGTGGCCGGTGTCCTCTATCTGTTTCTTGCGGTAATAGGCATTGATTGGGTCGCACTCACCCAGCTGCTTCAATCTTTATGCCGGCTGATTACAAGCATATTAAGTGGAATACAATCATTGCAAGGAACCTATGTGAGCGGCATCTATGCTTCTATCTTTGAAGTGCTCATGTATTATGGTGCGCTGACATTGGGTTTCATTTGGATAAAGCAGAAAAAGGCAGGGTGGCTTATAGCTTCACTGGGATGCGTGGCATGCTTCATCATGGGGCTTGCACTAAAAACTTACCAGATGCCCGCCAGTGGTGTGGTTGTGCTTAACGATTATCGGGCAACCCCCATTTTCTGTTTCAGCAACGGCAAGGGATGGCTCTGGATTCCTGATAGAGAAACGACAGATGCGTCGGAGTTCAGCCAGCGGAACCGCAAAATGCTTGCACACTTCGGAGTGTCGCAAGTGAAAGCCGTGGGGCAAATGGGCATCAAAGAAAATGAGGTGGTCGTGACACCTCCTCGAGCCATGATGGGAGGACACCGCATCTATGTATTGGACAATTCATTAAAAAACGACACGCTGCCCAGCTCTCTTTTTGCCGATACTGACTGGCTTATCGTAACTCGCCGTTATCGTGGTTCTTTATCCACCCTTTCGCTCCCCAAGGCAGCGACCATTCTACTATCGGGTGCCATGAGCCAAGAGAAAAACCGCCAATTACGGGCGGAATGCGAAGTGATGCATGCCAACTATCACGCAATCATGACCGAAGGGGCCTTCGTTTCTCTAAAAAAATAATTATTTTGTGATAACGCGAGCCGCGCATTGAAAATGCGTGTCAAAATAAGGCTGTTGCAAACTGCTCACCATCACTCCACGAGATGACGAAGCATGAACAAACATGTCGTCTTTCAGGTATATACCCACATGCGAAATGCGCTCCTGCCCATTATTGAAAAACACAAGATCGCCTTCCTTCAGGCGATGACGGCCTATTTCTTCACAGTTTCGCTCAAACATGCGTGCCGTGTTGCGTTCCAGAGTGATGCCATACACGGTTTTATAGACCATCATAACAAGCCCGGAGCAATCTGTTCCAGAGTGTTTTTGCGCGGCCGCATAGCGATAAGGGGTTCCCAGCCAGCTCTTCAATTCTTTATAAAGAGCCTTATTGTCGCTGGCCGTGAGTTGTATGGTGAGCGTTCGCCATTGTTCTGACGAAACCAGTGGTTCATCGGGGATTTCCGCTCCATTTCTGGCGATTGTCGTTTCGGCCGATGGGGTGCGATGGTGGTAACGTGACGATGAGCGGGTCACCGTTTTTGTGGAACCGCAAGATGAAACCGTCATGCCCATCAACAGCATGACACCGGCCACCAGCAAGGCTTGCACTCGCAATCTTTTTGTTTTCACCATCAGTTCTCTCCTCATTAAAAATATGGGCGGGAGCAATACCCGCCCATTGTGATTACTGCTTTAATCTTCTTTTTGCGTTTCTTCGCCGGCTTCTTCTTCGTCTTCTTTGGCAGTGAAGTCGGTAATGCCTTTCTCGACAAGCAGATTATACCATTTTATTATTTTCTTTATGTCGGTTTTATAAACGCGGGCTTCGTCGTAATTTGGCAAGACTTCTTTGAAAAATGCATCAAGCTGGCCATCGGTTTTCAGGTTAGCCATATCGAGCACAGCGCCATCCTCTTTCTGAAATATAGTTTGCAATATCTCAGCGAGAGGCACTTCCTGTTCGGTGGTATAGATGGAGATGTCACCCAGAGAAACGATGCGGTCGCGGGCATGAGCCGGCAAGCGTCGCCCGGTGGCAAGTTCTTCCACAATAACCATATTCTTACCATAACTTATCAGGCGAAAAAGCCCGGGCTTCCCTGAAATAGATAATATTTTCTTTAACATTGCCTATTAAAAATCTTTTATTAATGAATGTTTTGTTGATGGAAGTGCAAAATTAG
>JAFVCX010000117.1 GCA_017478855.1 Muribaculaceae bacterium
AACGCCTTACTGCCTTCCACATGCCCGGTCATTGAGGCAATGATGTTTGGGTCTTTCACATGAGGATAGGCTTGACCAACAAACGCACGTCGTGCCATGTGGCTTGTTGCGACCTCGTAGAGAGGACGCAATTCGTTCTTACGTGTCTGCGGATTCAATACAGGTACTTTTCGACTCAGTCCGGCAAGCTTAAAAGCCTTTTTGATATAAACATTATATTTCTGTTGGCTGATAAAAGGAAACAATGTTCCACGTTCCGGGTCGTAGTATTTCTCAATCAGCACTTTCGTTGTAGAAACAAGTGGGACGGATGCGGTTCTCGGATTCTCTTTTTCGGTTTTCTGCGGCGTGTACACGATTACGTCATCAACAATGTTGTCGTAGGTCATCGAATACAGGTCACTAACACGACACCCGATGCAACATTGGAAAACGAAAATATCGCGTTGCACTGCCACCATACCCTCCATCGGAGTGTTTTCCAACTTGTGCCGTTCCTCGATGTTGATGTAGAATGGTGTTCCATATTTCGCACCCTCAATCTTGAAGCGGTTGAACGGATTCCGTTCGGTATAGCCTTGCTTCATGCACCAAATCCAAAAAGTCTTCAAACGAACAAGAATGTTATTGAGCGTGTTCTTACTACGCTTTTCAGGGCAGCGGTTCTCAATCTTCTGCCCAAGCTCATAACACTCAACATTCACCTTGTCAAACGCTTTTTTGTAACGGCGGTTGTTGCACTTCATTTTATCGGTTTTCTCGTCTCGCTCCCAGAACTGATACTCGTTGGTCAGGAAGTCATCGAAGTCCTCCAAATCTGTATGCGAAAAGGTTTCAAATTCAAAAGTGGTGCCGCGCCACAATTCGAAGCGCCGAAAAACGCGCCACAACGACCATAAATGCTTTATCCTACTAGTCGACAATTCCAACTGACAGATATAGTTGACAAATATCGAGGTCATGTTGGTCCGCGCTTCAATCGGACCGACATCATCACTGCTTGCAATAGGGTGGTTAAAGTTGTCGATCGTGTCCTTTAACCAAGTGGGGCTGACATTACTTTTGTCGGCATCCTGCCAACAATCATTCACGTAGCCGCACAAACGTTCAAGACGTTCCTTTTGTAACCGATGATAACGGGCTTCATCGGTCATCATGCGAGCACGGAACACCATCTTATCGCCGTCCCAGAAGGCAGGCTTATCCACTATGAAAATGCCTGTTCCCGCACGCTGATATATAGCCCTGCCATGACGGAAAGTAAGAATGACTTCCTGCCTTTCAAGTGCGTTACTTTTCTTTGACAGTCTGAGATAAATTGTTGCCATATTGCCGTTAGTTACAGTTTGAAATCAATATCAAAACGGTACAAAATTAATCAAAATTGCACACTTCACCAAAAAAATGGGCAGAAAACTTATCGACAAAATCAAAAATAATAATTTGAATAATAGGTAGGTTAAAATAGGGTTCAAATCTCAAAAAGGACACCTAAATTCTGCACACTTTTTGCACACTTATTTGTGATTTAAGATAACTTAACGTTATCGTTTGAAATTGTTAATACGATAAGGCGTTAAATATCAGACAAATTAACTCACAACAAATAACATTACATATCGTTACATAACGATATAAAGTCCTCATCTTGGACACAAAATCAGGTGCTCTGCAGAAATTCTGCGGAGCACCTGTGTTTTCTGTTAGATGTGACATTCTCATCACACAAAAAATGCCGCTCCAATCCATGAATTCAAAACCCGAGTAAACGGTATCGAGGTTTACCTATAAAATTTTTCAAGCTTTTGTTGAGTTGATAAGTGCTGTGGATTTCTCTGCTGTAGTCCTCACGCTTGGTGACGAGCCTCACGTCGTGGGCGTAGAACAGTTGTTTGAGTCAGTGAACTATTTTGGTAGCGGATAAACTTTTCAAGGAAAAAATGCAGGAACTCCGTCGAGGAGTTTTACTAAAAACGTGAGAGCCACGCTGTAAGCGTGGCTCTCTATTGGCATGAATAAGAGAGTGTGCTTGAGTGAGCAGTGATAAAAACGAAATGAAGTCTTTTGGGTGGAGAGGGGAAATTATTGTCCTGTCGATTGACGATATTCTAACAGTTTCATTTGATAGGTGGTGTAGGCATCGGTGTGGCTGTCGAGCGCCTGCTGGTAGAGCAGCTGTGCTTCCAGCAAATCGCTCATTTTTGAAAGCCCTGCGTTGTAGTAGTCGCGGTTCAGGCGTAGGTTTTCTTGCGCTTGCTCAATACTGCGATTGGCTATGGCAATCTGCTGGTGCGCCTCGTTGACCTCGTTCCATGATAGCTGCATGCGTATGACCAGCAGTTCTGAATTGTCGGTGAGCGATTCGAGAGCATTTCTGCGTTCCAATTCGCGTTGCTTGATGGCGTGAGAGCCTCCCCACCACGCACTGATGGGAACTGACACGGTGGCAAACACCATGGCAAATGAGCGGTCGTTGTTGAGTAAGTTGTGGTAGTTGTATCCTGCGCCCACAGCCACCGAGGGCAAACTTTGCCCCACAGTCAGCTTCTTGTTGAGGGTTGCGGCCTCCACCTGCTTGTTGAGCAACTGATATTCGGCAAGACCGGGCAAAGCCGCCGAGTGGCTGACCTGCACGACGGGTTCAACGGAAAATTGAGGAACGACGATAGCAAAAGCCGTGTCGTTCAGGCCGCAGTGCTGCGAAAGGAGCATTTTCACCACGCTTTGGCCGTTGAGCAGCTTTAGCTTCTGGCTTTCCACCTCATTCTGCCTCAACTGCACTTGCAAGAGGTCGTTGCGCATGGCCACGCCTGCCTGCACCGCAACGTTCACATCTTTATGTATATCGGCAAGTAATGCTTCAACGGCTTCCACCGTGAGCATCTTTTGTTGCAAAGAAATGAGTTGCCAATAGTATTGCTCGGTGGTTTTATCCACCTCATTTTCCACAAGTTCCAGTTGCAGATGACTGACATCTTCGCCCACTTTGGCCAATTGGTTGCCATTGCGGATTTGCCCTCCCATATAGATGGGTTGAATGGCCGTTACGCCGGCTATGGTGCCATTTTTCATCATAGAGATATTGATAGGGTTGCCCAGCATAGCCAGCACGTCGGCCGGCAATGAAGCCGCTACTGTGGGCATGAGTGACGACGGCACCACCTCTGCTGGATTGACACCGATGGAGGCCATTCCTTTGTTGGCGTTGAAAGTAAGACCTGTGGCACTGATGTTAGGGAAATATTTTGTGAATACTTCGGCCCGCCGCTGTCCGGCCACATCCACATTCCGCTGCGCGTTTGCAATGGCATGGTTGTTGTGTCGTGCCGCATTTTTCAGTTCCGCGAGAGAGTAGGCTTGTTGCGCTTCACACAGACATCCGCTCAGCGCAATATATAATACGATAATCAGTTTAGTTCTCATTGTCTTGGTCGATTGATGTGATGTGTGTTAGTCGTTTTTCCTCACCATGCTGTATCCAATGGGTAACACCGTGAGGATAAACACCATCGTGATGAGTGTGCCATAGAAGATCACATTTCCCATAGGCCCCCATAATGGAGAATTCTTGAGCACCATAGGGATGACACCCATCGATGCGGCTGCCGAGGTGAGGAAAATGGGGCGCATGCGGCGTTTTGCACTCAGCAATATCGCCTCGCGAGGGCTTAAATGCTCGGTTTCCTGCAACTCCTCGGCGTAGTCATACATGATGATGGCGTTTCTCACGAGAATGCCCATGAGCGATATGAAGCCGAGGAAGCACGTCATAGTA
Source organism: Muribaculaceae bacterium (assembly GCA_017478855.1). Taxonomy (GTDB): domain Bacteria; phylum Bacteroidota; class Bacteroidia; order Bacteroidales; family Muribaculaceae; genus Sodaliphilus. The sequence goes on from JAFVCX010000117.1 coordinate 3,776, forward strand.
AGTTCGCCATTCATCAAGATGCCCACCACCGTTCCAAACAGGCACAGCAGCAAACCTATCATCAGCAATAAGGCGATGCTAATGCGCTTAAAGTGATAAACAAGCAAGAAAAAGATGATTACCACCGATATGAGCAGGGCCGATATGAGCATGGGCATATTGGCATTGTTCTCGGCAATTTCTCCGCCCCAAGTCATGCTGATGCCTTCGGGGAGCGCATGCCCCTTCAACTCGTTTTGCAGCTGATATGTGACTTGGGTCACGTTAAGCCCGTTGGTCACTTCGGCCATGATAGTTGTTGTGCGCAACCCATTGCGATGCCCCATTTGCCCATATTCCCATTGAGGAGTCACGGTTGCTACTTGGCGCAGCGGCACTTGTCGCAATCCTCCTTCGGCATTAATCAGTTCATCACCCAATTGCTGGCGTGTGCCATAGTCGGCATGTGTGCCTTTTAGGCATACGTTGACCGGATAGTCGCCTTGCCAAATGGTGCCCATGGGCATGCCGTCGGCATTATAACGCATCATGAGCGATAGCTCGGTGTCAAAATTTGAGATGCCGAGCCGGTCGGCTTGTGGGGAATTCAGATGCACTTGCGTGGTTAGAAGCGGCTCATTGA
>JAFVCX010000118.1 GCA_017478855.1 Muribaculaceae bacterium
AAACATGCCCCGCGTGCTCAATGGTTTAGGTATCGCCATCCTCAGCACCAGCAAAGGTGTGATGACCAATAAGCAGGCTAAAGCCGAGAAGATTGGTGGCGAAGTTTTGTGTTACGTTTATTAATAGGAGGGTAGCATTATGTCAAGAATAGGTAAATTGCCAATCGAGTTACCCGCAGGCGTAACAGTTGATATCAAAGACAACTTTATTACCGTTAAAGGCCCCAAAGGCGAGCTCAAGCAGTCGCTCAACCCCAACATCAAGGTAGAGGTCGAGGGAAATGAAATCAAAGTGAGCCGCCCCAACGACGAGCGCGAGAACCGCGCCCAGCACGGCCTATATCGCGCACTCATCCACAACATGGTGGTGGGCGTGAGCACTGGTTTTAAGAAAGAATTGGAAATCGTGGGTGTGGGTTACCGTGCCACCAGCAATGGCCAAGTCCTTGAGCTTGCTCTGGGTTACTCTCACGCCATCTACTTGAAGATGCCCCCCGAGGTGAAGGTCGACGCGAAGACCGAGCGCAACAAAAACCCGCTCGTGACCCTCGAATCGTGCGACAAGCAACTGCTCGGTCAGATTTGCGCAAAGATTCGCTCCTTCCGCAAACCCGAACCGTACAAGGGCAAAGGTGTTAAATTTGTTGGCGAAGTTATTCGTCGTAAGAGTGGTAAAACGGCTGCGGCCAAATAATTAAGTAGATAACTATGATTTCTAAGAAAGAACGTCGCCTCAAGATCAAGGCACGCATCCGTGGCCGCATCAGCGGCACCGCCGAGCGTCCCCGCTTGAGTGTTTTCAGAAGCAATAAGCAAATCTATGCCCAGGTCATCAACGACGAGGTAGCCCACACACTCGTGTCGGCATCCTCTAAAGGAATCACCGAGGGCACCAAGAGTGAAATCGCAGCCAAGGTAGGCGAGATGATCGCCAAGAAAGCCATCGAGGCTGGCATCACTACGGTTGTTTTCGACCGCAACGGTTTCCTGTTCCATGGTAGAATCAAATCGCTGGCCGATGGCGCCCGTAAAGGTGGACTTAAATTTTAATTGTAATCATGATTAAGAAAAATAACAGAATAAAGATTGCCGGCGACATCGAATTGAAAGATCGCCTTGTGGCTATCAACCGCACCACCAAGGTGACTAAGGGTGGTCGCACTTTCACCTTCGCAGCTATCGTTGTGGTGGGTGACGGCAACGGCGTGATTGGCTATGGCCTCGGTAAAGCAAATGAGGTGACTACTGCAATCGCCAAGGGCGTTGAGGTGGCAAAGAAAAACCTCATCAAAGTTCCCGTGCACAAAGGCACAATCCCCCACGAGCAAGAAGCCAAGTTTGGCGGTTCGCGCGTAATCATGATGCCGGCCACCCCCGGTACGGGAGTGAAGGCCGGTGGTGCTATGCGTGCCGTGTTTGAGAGCATAGGTGTGACCGACGTGATTTGCAAGAGCAAAGGCTCGTCCAACCCCCACAATCTTGTGAAAGCCACCATCAAGGCCCTTGATGAGATGCGCGACCCCAAGACGGTTGCTCACTATCGCGGTGTGAGTCTTGACAAAGTGTTTAACGGTTAATATCACTACTGACTATGGCAAAAATTCAGATCAAACAAGTGAAAAGCCGCATCAATCGTCCGGCTCGCCAAAAGAGAACCCTTGATGCTCTTGGCCTGCGCAAGCTCAACCATGTGGTCGTCAAGGAGAAAACGCCCGCCATCATGGGCATGGTAAATGCTGTTCGCCATCTGGTTGTTGTTACCGAGGTGGAAGAGTAACAATTAAAATCAATCGAAGAATATGGAATTACATAATTTACAACCTGCTGTTGGTTCCAACAAGAAAAAACGTCGCATTGGCCGTGGTCCCGGTTCGGGCAGAGGCGGCACGTCAACCCGTGGTCACAAGGGTGCTAAATCGCGCTCTGGCTACAAGCAGAAAATAGGTTTTGAGGGTGGCCAGATGCCTCTCCAGCGTCGCCTGCCCAAATTCGGCTTCAAGAACATCAACCGCGTCGAGTATAAGGCCATCAATGTGGGTCTGCTCGAAGAGTTGGCCGAGAAGAAAAACCTTGACAAAATCACGGTGGCTACTCTCATCGAGGCTGGTTTGCTCGGCAAACGTCAGCTCGTGAAGGTGCTCGGCGACGGTAACCTCACTCGCAAGCTCGACGTTGAGGCTCACGCTTTCTCAAAGAAAGCCGAGGAAGCCATTACTGCTGCCGGTGGAACAATCGCAAAAGTTTAATAGCAGATGAAACTCATTCAAACTATCAAAAACATTTGGAAGATTGAGGATCTGCGTAAGCGCCTCACCATCACATTCCTGTTCGTGCTCATCTACCGACTGGGATGCTTTGTGGTGCTTCCGGGCATCAGCCCGCAAGACTTGGAGGCCATGCGCAGCTTCACCAACAGTGGCCTGATACAGCTGCTCGACATGTTCTCGGGTGGCGCCTTCTCGCAAGCCTCGATCTTCGCGTTGGGTATCATGCCCTACATCACTGCCTCGATCGTGATTCAACTTCTTGGCATGGTGTTGCCCCAATTCAAGAAAATGCAGAATGAGGGCGAGAGCGGACGCATGAAGCTCAACCAATACACCCGCTACTTGACTGTGGGCATCCTCTTGGTTCAAGCACCCGCCTATCTGGTCAACCTCCAGTATCAGGTGAATGCTGCCGGTGGTCATGCACACATTAGCGGCCTCATGATGTTCTATTTGAGCATCGTGCTCACTGCAGGTGCCATGTTCATCATGTGGTTGGGTGAGAAGATCACCGATAAGGGCATCGGCAATGGTATCTCCATCATCATTCTTGTGGGTATCATCGCTCGCTTCCCCAGCGCCATCATGCAAGAGTTCACCAGCCGCTTGAGCACCGCTCAGGGCGGACTCGTGATGTTCCTCGTTGAGATCATCATTCTCTTCGCGGTCACTGCTGGTGCTGTGATGCTGGTGCAAGGCACACGCCGCGTGCCCGTGCAGTATGCCAAGCGCATCGTGGGCAACCGCCAGTATGGTGGTGCCCGTCAGTACATTCCCTTGAAGGTGAATGCCGCTAACGTGATGCCCATCATCTTTGCACAGGCTCTTATGTTCATCCCCATCACTCTGGCCGGCTTTGGCGCACGCCAAGACCAAGGCGGTTTCACGGGCTGGATCGCTACCACCTTTAGCGATATGAACGGGTTCTGGTACAACGCAGTCTACTTTCTGCTCATTGTGGCCTTTACTTACTTCTATACCGCTATCACCGTGCAACCTCGTGCCATTGCCGAGGGTTTGAAGAAAAACAGTGGATTCATTCCCGGCGTGAAGCCCGGAACCAACACTGTGGATTATCTTGATTCGATTATGTCGCGCATCACATTCCCGGGTTCTATTTTCTTGGGTATTGTGGCCATCCTGCCTGCGTTCGCACGCTACTTCGGCGTGAGCCAGCAGTTCGCCCAATTCTTTGGCGGAACATCGCTGCTCATCGTGGTGGGTGTCGTGCTCGACACGCTGCAACAAATCGAAACCCACCTCACCATGCACCACTATGATGGCCTGATGAAGGGTGGCAAGATAAAGGGACGCGCTCAGTAATTAACAGATCCGGAAGATTCAACTTTACGGTAATGATAATTCTGAAGACTGAAGAAGAAATTGAATTGCTGCGTGAAGCTAATCTCGTGGTGGCTCGCACGCTTGGCGAAGTGGCCAAGTGGGTGGCCCCCGGGATTACTACACGTCGCCTCAACGAAATCGCCGACGAGTACATCCGCTCTCAAGGCTGCGTGCCCGGCTTTTTGGGACTTTATGGTTTCCCGGCCAGCGTGTGCATCTCGGTCAATGAGAATGTGGTGCACGGCATACCGTCAAACTATGTGCTGGAGGAGGGCGACATCGTGTCGGTCGACTGCGGTGCGGTGACTAAAGCCGGTTTCAATGGTGACTCAACCTACACCTTCTGTGTGGGTGAGGTGAGTGAAGAGGTCAAGACGCTGCTCCGGGTGACCAAGGAGTCACTCTATCTGGGCATCGAAAAGGCCGTCCCGGGCAACCGCATTGGCGACATCGGGAACACCATTCAGACCTATTGCGAACGTCACGGTTATGGCGTGGTGCGTGAACTCACGGGGCATGGAGTGGGGCGCAAGCTGCACGAAGACCCCGAGGTGCCAAATTATGGCCGCCGAGGCACAGGGCCGCTCATCAAAAACGGCATGTGCATCGCCATTGAGCCGATGATTAACATGGGCAGCAAGAACATAGTTACCGAGCAGGACGGATGGACGTGCCGCACGCGCGACCGCAAGCCCAGTGCTCACTTTGAGCACTCCATCGCGGTTCATAACGGCAAACCTGATATCCTGTCGTCGTTCGACTATGTGAAAGAGGAACTTGGCGAGCGTTTCATCTAAAAAGTTTTCAGAACATTCACAATGCAATCGTAAAATATTGATTTATGGCAAAACAGAATGCAATAGAATTTGACGGCACCATTATCGAGGCTTTGAGCAACGCCATGTTTCGCGTGGAGCTGGAGAATGGACATCAAATCACAGCCCACATTTCGGGCAAAATGCGCATGCACTACATCAAGATTCTCCCCGGTGAAAAAGTTAAGGTTGAAATGTCGCCCTACGACCTGTCGAAAGGCCGCATTTCATTTAGATACAAATAAAAATATTCATTCACTACTTACCACATAAAGTAACACTATGAAAGTAAGAGCATCCATAAAGAAGCGCAGTGCCGACTGCAAGATCGTGCGTCGCAAAGGCCGCTTGTATGTGATTAACAAGAAGAACCCCAAGTTTAAGATGCGTCAGGGTTGATAATTCGTTTTTTTTGATTAATTTTGCAAAAAATTTAAGATAAGATATGGCAATACGTATTGTGGGCGTTGACTTGCCCCAGAACAAACGCGGTGTAATTGCTCTGACCTATATTTTTGGCATTGGTCGCAGTTCTGCCGCAAAAATCCTTGCCAAAGCCGGCGTGAGCGAAGACACCAAGGTCAAAGATTGGACCGACGCTGAGGCCGCTAAAGTGCGCGAGGTGATTGGTGAAGACTACAAGGTCGAGGGTGACCTGCGTAGTGAAGTTCAAATGAACATCAAGCGACTGATGGACATCGGTTGCTATCGTGGCATTCGCCATCGTAACGGTCTGCCCGTGCGTGGACAGAGCACCAAGAACAATGCTCGTACCCGCAAGGGACGCAAGAAAACTGTTGCTAACAAGAAAAAAGCTACTAAATAATATTAAAGTATGGCAAAAAAGACAGTCGCAGCAAAGAAGCGAGTGGTTAAGGTTGACGGCGTAGGTCAGCTCCATGTGCATTCTTCTTTTAACAACATCATTGTGTGCCTCACCAATGGTTAGG
>JAFVCX010000005.1 GCA_017478855.1 Muribaculaceae bacterium
TCGTGGCTGGCCGATGCCATTGGCGGCGTGCTGTGGTTTGGTGTGGACGATGCCAATACGGCCGTCTTCGTACCTTTCTATTGCTCGATTACCGAGGTGCCCAAGAGTTACGCGCAGGGCACCGCCGACCTCTATACGCTGAATTGGGAAAGTGCTTTTTGGGTGAATAACTGGGTGGCCAATCAGGCCTATAACCGCTATTCGCAAATGATAGGCGACATCCGCAAGGTGCAAAACGAGATTGAGGACTACTGGCACACCCATCAGGCGCAGCTCGAGGCCGAAGCCGCCACCCTGCAAGGCGAGGCGCAAAGCCGGTTCCTCACCCGCTATTGCGTGGAGCAGGCGCAAAAGGCCACTGCTCGCTACAAGCAGCTGGGCGAATACCTCTTTGTGAAATACCTCGACGGCAACATCAAGAAGGAAAAAGACGGGCAGTTTGAGCGCAACGAGGCCGGCATGCCCGTGCAGCCCACCTTTGGCGGCTACACGCAAGACTACTTCAATGTGGTGGCACGCGGGTCGGGCGACCGCCTCAAAGTGATTGAGCCTGAAAAATAGCGTGCCTTTCAAGTTTTTATGCTAACTTTGCATGCGCAGAACGAACAATTAGTGTTGAATTCTTAATTCTTTAGGCAAATTGAACAGTATGAACAAGTGGCGCGTTGAGGACAGCGCCGAGCTTTACAACATCAAGGGGTGGGGAATGAAATATTTTTCCATTAATGAGCAGGGAAACGTCACGGTCACGCCCAAGCAGTCGTGCGTGTCGGTCGACCTGATGGAAGTGATGGACGAGTTGCGCAAGCGCAACATCTCGGCACCCACATTGCTGCGATTCCCCGATATCCTCGACAACCGCATCGAGAAAATATCGAGCTGCTTCAAGAAAGCTGCCAAAGAATATGAATACGCCGCTCAAAACTTCATCATTTATCCCATCAAGGTGAACCAAATGCGGCAGGTGGTGGAAGAAATCGTGAGCCACGGCAAGAAATTCAACATTGGGCTGGAGGCCGGCTCAAAGCCTGAGCTGCACGCGGTGCTGGCCATCAACATGACCGACATCAAGGCCAACTCGCTCATCGTGTGCAACGGCTATAAAGACGAGGGCTATGTGGAGCTGGCGTTGCTGGCCCAAAAAATGGGCCGCCGCATTTTCCTCGTGGTGGAGAAGCTCAATGAGTTTGCCCTTATTAATAATGTGGCCAAGCGGCTGGGCATTCGCCCCAACTTGGGTGTGCGCATCAAGCTGTCGAGCAGTGGCAGCGGCAAGTGGGAAGAGTCGGGCGGCGACCGCAGCAAGTTTGGCCTCAACACGAGCGAGCTGTTCACCGCGCTCGATTTCCTGCGCGAAAACGACATGACCGATTGCCTGAAGCTCATCCACTTCCACATCGGGAGCCAAATCACCAAGATTCGCCGCATCAAGAATGCCTTGCGCGAAGCGGCACAATTCTATGTACAGCTGTGCAAGCTGGGCTACCAGCCGGAGTTTGTCGACATTGGTGGCGGCTTGGGCGTGGACTATGACGGCTCGCGCAATAGTGCCAGCGAGCACTCCATGAACTACTCCATTCAGGAATACGTCAACGACGCGGTATATCCGATGGTAGATGCCAGCAATAAAAACGGCCTTCAGCACCCCAACATCATCACAGAGAGCGGACGCTCGCTCACGGCTCACCACTCGGTGCTCGTGCTCGATGTGCTCGAAACGGCCGGCCTGCCGCAGTGGGACGATGACGTGGATGCCGTGACACCCGACGACGATGAACTGGTGCGCGACCTCTATGAGATTTGGGACAAAATCAATCAAGCCCGCCTGCTCGAAGACTGGCACGACGCCCTCCAGATTCGCGAGGAGGCGCTGGATCGCTTCAGCCTCGGGTTGGTGGATTTGCGCACACGCGCGCTGGTGGAAAAACTGTTTTGGAGCGTGGCACGCGACGTGGCCTCGATAACGGCAGGCATGAAGCATCCGCCCGAAGAACTGAAAAGCGTGTCGAAGATGTTGCCCGAAAAATATTTCTGCAACTTCTCGCTGTTCCAGTCGCTGCCCGACTCTTGGGCTATCGACCAAGTGTTTCCCGTGATGCCTCTCTCGCGCCTTAACGAGCGTCCTGACCGCATGGCCACCATTCAAGACATCACTTGCGACAGCGACGGCAAGATTGCCTACTTCATCTCGCAGCAAGGTGTGTCGCACTCACTGCCTGTGCATCGCCTCAAAAATGGCGACCATTACTATCTGGGCGTGTTTCTTGTGGGAGCATATCAAGAGATTTTGGGCGACCTGCACAACCTCTTTGGCGACACCAACGCCGTGCACATCGACGTGTATAAGGATCACTATGAAATCGACCAAGTGATTGATGGCGAAACGGTGGCCGAGGTGCTCGACTATGTGCAGTTTAGCCCCAAGCAACTGGTGCGCAATGTGGAATCGTGGGTGAACGACTCCATTCGCACCGGCAAAATTTCCAGCGAGGAGGGCAACGAGTTCGTGCGCAACTACCGTTCAGGCCTGTATGGCTACACCTATCTCGAAAAAGATTAGCAACCACGAGGGGCGGTGACACGACAAAATGCGCGCGCCACCGCACCTCGCCAAATAATGAGAGTTTACCATGAAAAAGAATTTCGCAAAAGTGATATCGATGATGAGATGCCGCATGGCGTGGGTCACAATCGCGGCAACCCTTTCGCTCATGGCCTTGGCCCAGCAGACCGACGACGACCTGCAGGAGCAACGGCAAATGGAACGCGTGGCCTATCAGCAGGCGCGGCGGCTCAACAGCGTGGAGGGCTGGGAGATTTTCATCAACAATTATCCCGAATCGTTCTACATAGAGCAGGCACGCAAGCTGCGCGACGATGCCATCGTGCGCTCTTATTGCAACGCTGGCATCACGCTGGAGCGCTTGGTGACCTACATCGACGAGAATACCGCCCACGAGCCGCGCATCAAAACGTTTTATGCCAACTTGGTGAACAACCCCACCCACAGCTACCGCTTTGAACACATGGATGTGGGCTTCAACGGTTGCGTGGGGCGCGTGGACGAGCGCATCACCTTTGCCGACGGCCGGCCCGCTCGCGACAACTATTTTGTATTTAACGACAAGGGACTCCTTGTGAAATCGTCCATCATGGGAACCCGTGCCACTCCCGTGGTTACCACCTATTCTTATGACTACGATAACTTGCATGGCTACCGCCTGAAGCAAGTGAAGCGCAACGGCAAGAAAGTGGACTATGAGGCGTTTTATAATGCCAACGACAAACTCGAAATCCTTTCGGGTGAAAAAAGCAAGTGGGTTTACACCTATAATGACAATGGCGCCATAGCCAAAGTGGTGAGCACGCAAAACGACGTGCGCCGCACGCTCGTCTATAACGACGGCTACATCATTCGCGAGGAAGTGGCCGGGAAGGTGCTGCGCTGTTTGTACGACTACGACAGCGCCACTTTCAAAAAATACCTGATAGGCATCAACGAAATGGGCACCGACGGAGCGGTGAGCGAGCGAAAATTGGACTATGAAATCGACACCAAAGGCCGCATCACCCGTGTAGTGATTACTCAAAATGCGGTGCCCGTGATGACCATCACCCGCACCTACGGCAATTAATAGCGTTTTTTTCGGCAATTAATGTCCGAAATCCTTGTGCGAACCATACGAAAGACCTACCTTTGCGGCTCAATTTTTAGAGAAACAATATTTTTTATTCATAAAAAGACGAATTAGAGTTATGAAAAAAGTCGCAATTTTGTTGGTGACCTGCGTGTTCGCACTGACAGCCGTCGCGCAGAATGGCAAATGGTTCGCATCAGAGTTCAGCACCGAAGGGGTGCAGAAAGGCTATCGTGGTTTTGTTGACCTCAGCTATGGTGTTGGCACCGGCACATTCGGGCAAAATCACTTCGACATCACCACAGTGCACGGCATCCAAGCGTTGCCCTGCCTCTATGTGGGTGTGGGAACAGGTTTGTTCTATTACACGGATGCCGAGGTGGGTTCATTGCCCTTTTTTGCCGACCTGCGCACCGATATGCGCAATAGCCGCATTTCTCCATTCTTCGATTTGCGTGTGGGCTATGGCATTGGCGATGCGGTGAATGGTTTCTATCTCA
>JAFVCX010000119.1 GCA_017478855.1 Muribaculaceae bacterium
CGATGAACTGCGCGTAATTTGTCCCTCCGAATTGTGGCGCGTAAGCCGCGTGAAAACGCGGCGAGGCCATCCCTTTGAATGAGGCGATGGACACCACGCGATCGTCGCGCTTCAAGAGGTGCTCGAGCGAGTCGGCAAAAGCGGCGGTTTTGTTGAGTGAGGCGCCGGTGGGCCGATAAATTTCTACTGCAAACTGATTACGCTCGGCCAAGGGCATTAGGCGTTGAGGCAAAAAGCCCATGGCGATGGCCGACACGACAATGCTTATCGCTGCCACGACAAGCACTGAGCGATAATGTGCAAAACAGAAATCTATCAGTTTGTTATAAAATTGTTGAAGCCATTCGAGAAAATTGAAACCTTGCCTGCTCTGGCTTTCTATGGGTTTTTGTATGAACTGATATTGCAGTAAAGGCACAATCAATTCTGCCACCGCAAGCGAAACAAACAGCACAATGGACGTTGCCCACGGGAATGAGTGCAGTACGTCGTTGATTGAGCCGCTCGTGGTGAGCAAGAACGGGAAAAAGGTGACCGAGATGGCCAGTGTGGCCGTCAGTATGGATTTGAAAAAATGGGTCGCGCTCTCAGTGGAAGCTTGGAGCCGCGGCACACCTTCTCCGAGCCGCTCAATGTAGGAGTCAATGATCACAATGCTGTTGTCGACAATCATGCCAAGTGTGACAATGAGCGCGGCAAGAGTGACGGTATTCAACTCGATGTCGAAAGCAAAGAATAGTCCCAATGAGATGAAAATAGAGATAGGAATAGTCGATGCCGCGACCAATGCCACTCTCATGGGCATGAGCAACAAGACGACTATGATTACCGCCACAATGGCTATGAGCAACTCTTCAAGAAACTCCACCACCGAGTCTTTGACTACCTTTGCTTGGTCGGTGATGCGAAACAGCTGCACGTCGTCGGGCAGAGTTTGTTCGAATGACGACAGTTTTCTGTAGACTTCCTCTCCCATATCGGTAATGCTTCGCCCTTGCTTCATTTCCACACTCAGCACGATGCACTTCACACCGTTATTGGTCACAAATGACGATGGAGTGGGATATTCGCGCCGAACATCAGCAACGTCTTTCAGCCTGACCACCATTCCTCTTGGGTCGCTATATACAATCAGTTGCTCCACATCGTTCACCATGTTGATATTGTGACCTACGTAGATGGGAGAGTCATAGTCGCCGTTTTTTAGTGTGCCGGCTGTAGTGGTGAAATCTTTGGCTTTCAGGACGAGAGCGATTGTTTTGTCGGATATGCCATATTTTGACAAGCGGTCGTAATCAATGTAGATCGACACTTGTTCGCGCTGCTGACCCACCACGGTCATGCGGCCCACGCTCTCAATGGTTCGCAAGGAGTCTTTCAGCGCATTCATGAAGTCGCCCAGCTCACGATAGGTTTTATCGGTAGATTCCATCGTGATGAGCATGGCCGAAGAGTCGCCGAAGTCATCGTTCACCTGCACAGCCAGCACACCTTGCGGCAGTTGCCTCTTGAATGCCTCGATGCCGTGCTTGAATTTCGACCAAAATTCATCCTTGTCGTGAACATCGTCGTTCAGCTCCACCTGCACGATTGAAATCGAGTTGCGAGTGTAGGACTTGGTCTTGATTTTGTCCACTTCTTTATAGGTGAATACGTACTGCTCAAGTTGTTTGGTCACTTGTTGTTCCATCTCCTCGACCGAGGCTCCCGGATACACGGCCACCACTACACCTTGCCTGATGGTGATATTTGGAAACTCGTTTTTATTGATGCCATATAGCCCATAGATGCCAAAAACAATAAGGACGCATGCTATCATGATCACAATTGAGTGATAGCTCATGGCCCACTGCACGATATTGCGTTTCGTTGGTTTCATTCGCTCACTCTCATTCCTGTTGATACCTTCTGCTGTCCCTCGCAAATCACCTTGTCGCCTGCATGCAGTCCGGCGCTGATCTGTACGTCGTCGCCCACGTTGACTCCAAGTGTCACGTATGCCTTTTCGGCCTTGCCATTGTTCGTTTTCCACACAAATGGTTTGTTGTCGGCATCTATCTGAATGATTGAAGCTGGCAATGCGATGAGGCTTGCCGACGTGGCCGGCAAGCCTACCTCGGCCACCATGCCCGGAAGCAATTCGTGCGCGGGATTCTCAATGACGGCTTTCACGCTATAAGAGCGTGAGAGAGGGTCGGCGGCGACGCTTTTCTCCACCACGACGGCATGGAATTGTTTTCCGCTTAATGCGGCAACAGATACGTTCAAGGTCTGTCCGTTGTGTATTTTGGAAATCTCATTTTCTGGAACGCTGATGCTCACCTTCACCTTGCTGATTTGAACAAGTTTTACAACTGGTACGCCGGGCAATACGTTCTGTCCCACATCGCTCATTTTTTCCGCGATATACCCACTTATAGGGGCCGTGAGCCGCGTGTCGTTCACACTCTTTTGGGTTATGTTTTCGGTGGCGCCGGCGGCCTTGGCGTTGCTTTGGGCTTGGCTGAGGGCGAGTTTAGCCTGTTGCAACCGGGTTTCCACCTCAATCCATTTGATTTCAGGCAAGCTGCCGTTGTCGTGCAAAATTTTCATTCGGTCGTGAGCATCTTGTGCCTGATGAAGTGCGGTTTGCGCCTGCGACACGAGGTCATTGGCCTGTTCGGTTGCCGCGTGCGAGGCAATGGCTCCATTGGTAACACTGCGCGAGTCAACCGTGGCAATTAATTGTCCGCGGCTCACGGTTTGCCCTTCACTCACATAAATATGTGTGATTGTTCCGCCTCCGGCAAAACTGAGCGTGGTTCCGTCGCTTTCTTCAATGGTGCCGCTGTAGGTCTGCGCATTGTAACCCGAAGATGTGCCCACGGTGATCGTTTTTACTGGAACAACGCGCTCGTCGTTCTTTTCTCCTTTGGGAGTGCATCCCACAATCATGAGCGATGCGGCAATCGCTGCAAGCAGATGAGTTGATGTTCGATTCATTGGACTGTTTTTCTTTTTGGGGCGCAAATTTCGATGAAGATGCACGAGAAATACTACTACATTTAACGCATTGACTGTTCTAAATTCAATCTTGGCGAAATTGGGAATATGAATTGCGTTAAATATGTGGTATTTTTGGCAGAATTTCACGAAATTTGCAGTCGTGAAATTGAATTTAGAACAAAATGTGATGGAACAGAATGCAATCAGCCGCATGACAAATGAAGTGCCGCACTTGGTGCTGGCCGACATTAACGATGCTCCGGTAAATATTGAATATCAGGACGACGAGCTGGTGGTGACCGACGACATTCGCGACCTCCCCAACATCGCGGCCTGCAAAATCGAGTTTAATATGGCAGTGCTGTGTGTGGCCGGCAAAATGCAATTCGAAGTGGGCGGAGAGCAAATAACCCTCACTTCGCGCCAAGTGATTGTGTGCCGCACCAACACCGTTTTTACCAATCTCATGGCGAGTCCGGACATAAGTTGCCGAGCCATGTGCGTCAGCGACCGCATTCTGAAAGAAATTCTGCAGTCGCAAATTTCGATTTGGAACAAAACGTTGTATCCCAATCGTTACGTTGTGCTCAATCTCGACGACACTTTCTTGTTGTCTATTGATTTATTGGCATCGGTGTTTCGTGGCATTGACAGCCCCTTGAGGAGAGATATCCTTCTTTGCCTGCTTCGGGCTGATTTTCTGATGGTTTGTAACCAGTTCGTCACTGCCGAGCCGCATTCACCGCTTGCCGACGGGCAATCGCGGATGGAAGCATTGTTTCACCGCTTCCTTGAGAATATTGCCCGGCGCGAAATCAAGAAAGCCAGTGTGGCGGAGTATGCCTCCGAACTTTGCATCACTCCCAAATACCTGTCTACTATTTGTAGGAAGTTGAGCGGAAAGAGTCCCACCGAGTGGATTTCAGAATACGTTGTGGAAGAAATTGTTTATTATTTGAAAAACACCGACGTTTCCATCAAAGAAATTTCTCATCTCCTCGGTTTTGACAACCCTTCGCATTTCGGCAAATTTGTAAAGGCTCATTTAGGGCAGTCGCCACAAGAGTACAGGAAATCACAGGCTTCAAGCCCTTCCCGGGCGCATTAAAAAACACTCTTTGCCCTGCAATAAAAGATTGATTTTAGTCAGAAGCGCAATGATGAATCATGCGTGTCCCAAAAACACATCAAAACAGACTATGTTTTTTTGGAGTAGGCAAACCTTATGGTAGCCCGAAGAGTTGTTCCATATCATTGAAACGTCCGATGGCTTCCGGCCCGAACTTTGCAAGGGAGTGGCGCACTCGTTCTACTGACCGAGCGGGCTCGCCAAGATGGGTTTTGCTGAAAAACTTATCGGCATAGCAAATGATTTTCTCCTCTATTGTGACGGGCAGCATGGGGCGGTGGGGCAGAGGCAGTTGTTGCCGCAGAATATCGTCGACTGATATGCCTGATCCCGTGTGTCGTTCACACACCAGCGCATGCAGTGGCAGCCCCAGTGCGGATATTAGCTCACTGCCCAGCACACCGTGTTTAATATAAGGCTCTGTGCCGTGGCAATGAATGCCCGGCGCATCGGTGAGAAAGATACCAATGTCGTGCAGCATGGCAGCTTCTCGCACAAAGTCGATGTCAACCTCAACTCCATTCTGCCGTTGGCGCATGGCCAGCTTCACGGCCAGTTGGGCCACCTGCCGGCTGTGAGTCACAAGGACGGGGCGAATGTCACTGCCTTGTGGGTAATACTGATCAATGATGTGCTCACAATCAATCATGCTGATTTCTGCTTTTAAGAAAACGGGATGTCCTGTTTCGGGCACCCCGTTATGAATCAAGTCAAAAAAACTGTAAGAACTAATTTATAAATCGATGATGGTGGTCCAGCCGTGGATGTCTTCCACCTCACCATGCTGGATACCGCGCAAACGGTTGTAGAGCTGTGTGGTGATGGGACCGGGCTGGCCATCTTTTGCAATGACGTAGGTGTGATCCATAGCCTCATCGTAGATCTCGGCGATGGGTGTAGCCACTGCGGCGGTGCCACACTCAGCGGCTTCTTGCACCTCGGCCAATTCCTCCACAGGGATGGGGCGGCATTCCACATTCAGCCCGAGGTCGCGGGCAATCTGCTGCAAGCTCATGTTGGTGATTGAGGGCAGAATCGAGCCGCTTTTGGGCGTAATGTAAGTGTTGTCCTTGATGGCGAAGAAGTTGGCGGGGCCACACTCGTCAAGGTATTTCTTTTCTTTGGGGTCGAGGAACAGAGCTGCCGAGAAACCGTTGGCTTTAGCTTTGGCTGTCGCTCCCATGCCACAGGCATAGTTTCCACCCACTTTCCAGCGTCCGGTACCCAGTGGCGCGGCGCGGTCAAATTCGCGATAGATAGCCACCTTGGTGGGTTTGAAGCCATCTTTGAAATAGGGGCCAACAGGGGTGGCAAAAATAATGAACATATATTCATCGGCAGGATTCACACCCACTCGCGGCGAAATGCCAATCTCCAGCGGGCGCAGATAAAGTGAGCTGCCGCTGCCATAAGGCGGAATGAATCGCTCATTCAATTGAATGACTTTTTTAGCCATCTCCACAAAAAGTTCGGTGGGTATTGGCTCCATCTTGATGCCGATGGCGCTGTTTTGCATGCGTTTTGCATTTTCCTCAATGCGGAAGAGGCGCACTTTGCCGTCCTTGCCGCGAAAAGCCTTCTGGCCCTCAAAGATTTCCTGCCCGTAGTGCAGGCAGCTGGCGGCCATGTGCAGGTTGATGGTTTCGTCGGTCGATACCTCAATCTCGCCCCACTTGCCATCTTTGAATGTGCAACGCACATTGTAGTCGGTTTTCATGTAGGAGAATGTGAGGTTACTCCAGTCTATTTTCTCATTCATAGTCTTAAGATGTTCTTGTTATTTTTTATGGTTTTCTGTTACAGAGCCACCTTTTGGGTGATATTGCCAATTTTGACAATATAGATGCCGCGAGTGCCTATGCGCAGCTCTGAGGTGCCCGGGTTA
>JAFVCX010000120.1 GCA_017478855.1 Muribaculaceae bacterium
ACCTGACATGCTTCATCAAATTGTTCCAGCTGGAAGCGCCGCGCCAGCTCCAAAGCGGCGAGCAGCGTGATGGCCTTCACCTCCCCCACTCCGTTGAAGCGTGTCAGCTCTTTCACGCCGGCACGCGCCAGCGTGTACAATTTATTGTTATAGGCTTTGAGAATCTCATCACACACGCTCACCACCGACTGGCCGGGCACTCCACTGCGCAGCAAGATGGCCAGCAGCTCCCTGTTGGTGAGCGCGTCAAAACCCCGCTTCAGCGCCTTCTCGCGCGGGCGGTCTTCTTCGGCCATCTGATATTTGATGTTCTGCGAGCCCACAAGGAGCTGATGGTTGTTTTCGTCCATCGTCATTTCCCTTTACGCATGGCGATTTCCTGCTCCACGTCGCGACCATGCCGCAACATGATTTTCCACACATAGGCGCGAATGAAGCCCGTGCCGTAACTAAACAGCTGCACAAAACTGGTGACAACTGCCATGAGTGAGATTTTGAGGCTGCGTGTCTGTGCCAGTGCGCTCACCCACAGCAGCACGGCATAGAGCACGACGGGCAGGATGGCCCACCAGTGCCACAACAAGGCCAGCAGCACAAGCGCCAAGCATCCCAGCACAAACAAGGCCGGCAAGGTGTGTACCGCCTTCAGGCTATCGGGATAAAGGAGTTTGAGCGTGATGCGCGACATGCCGAACACATGCGTCTGGCGCGCGAATTTGCGCAAGCTGGTGCGGCGTTTATGATACACATGAGCCTCTCTGATGAGGCGGATGGTGAATCCGGCCTGACGGATGCGCGTGCTCATGTCGATGACTTCGCTGAACATTTCGCGAAAACCACCCACTCGTTCCCACACTTGGCGCGAATAGCCCATATTGAACGACCGGGGCACGAACTTCTCAAGCTGCACCTTGCCGCCACGTATTCCTCCCGTAGTGAGGAAGGCCGTCATCGAGAAATTGATGGCTTTTTGCAGGTCGGTGAAGTCTTGGCCGGCGGCGTCAGGCCCCCCGAAGCAGTCCACATATTGTTCTTGCAACGCACGGGTGAGCGTGGCAAAATAATCGGGCGGTATCACGCAGTCGCTGTCAAAAAACACGAAATAGTCGCCCGTGGCATGCTCAATGCCGTGGTTGCGGGCAATGCTACGCCCCTCGTTATCCTTATAGAAATAACGCACGTCCATGTCGCCGGCATAGCGGGCCACAATATCTTCGCACGGCTCGGTGGAGCCATCCTCCACGATCACCACCTCAAAGTCTTTGTGGGTCTGGGCCGCAAGGCTGCGCAGCAAGTCGTCCACCTCATCGCGCCGGTTATACACCGGCACTATCACCGAAAAATATGCCATATTCGTTTTTGCTCTTGGTTTAACGCATGTGCAAAGATAATGAAACTCATGCGAAACACAAAATCTAAAGACCTCTTGCGCCACTCTAATGTTAATTTTTATCGAAATGCGTGCCATTCAACCGTAAATCACTAAATTTATCAAAAATATGGGTTGCACGAGACAATCGGGGAAATTTCACGTCATGCACCCCCATGCTGTATTCAACTTATCTGCTTAGCTACAAGCACAAATGCGCAATAGCCAAAATTTATCAACCAATTCCTAACAAAATTCAAGATGAAAAAAAAGCTTACTTTTGAGTGTGGCAGCTGCCGCATTACTGCCTCTGATGGCATAGGCCGCCGACGGCGACGTGTTCACCGCAAAGACCATCGAGGGCATCGACATGACTTTCAAAGTGATTAGCGAGGCCAACAAGACCTGCCAAGTGGGTGTGGGCGATGCCGCCACCAACGTTCGTGAAAACGCTGTCGACGCCACCACCGAGGGCAAACTCACCATTCCCGTCACAGCCAATGGCTACCAAGTGACCGAACTGGCGTTCTTCGCCTTCCAGAGCTGCTCCAAGCTCACCGAAATCGTCATTCCCGAGGGAGTCACCGCCGTCCCCACCAACTGCTTCAACACTTGCAAGAGCCTCACCGAAGTGACGCTCCCCTCCACCTGCACAAGCATTGGCAGCAGTGCATTCGCTGGCACCAACGCGCTGACCAAAGTCACTACGCTCAATCCCGTGCCCTACGAGATTACGCCCTATAGCACGTTCTCCTACATGATTGTCCTGCGCACCGACCTCTACGTGCCCCACGGAACATCTGAGGCCTATAAGGCCACTACCGGATGGACCGGCTTCCGCGCATATTACGAGCTTGACCCCATCTCGGCTGTGGACGACGTGAAGGTGGCCACAACAGCCACTCAGGCGCAACGCTACAACCTCATGGGTCAGCCTGTGGACGACAGCTATCAAGGCATCGTGATTCAAGGCGGCAAGAAATTCATCCAGAAATAACGCATAGCGTTTTCACAAAACACCGCACTCCTGCCCCCATCAGCGTGGGCGGGAGTGCATTTGTTTTGTGACGGCCGCAGCGCGGCCACATAGTCAAAAAACCGGCAGATGATGCAGGCATAAAGAAAAATGCGTAACTTTGATGCCCATTTTTCTTTTTGCCCATAAAAGTCATGAAAACCAAACTGACAACGATGTGCCTCCTGCTGGTGGCGGCAGCCATGCAGGCCGCCGTGCCCAACGGATACTACAAGTCGCTCGACGGAAAAAGCGGGCGAGCCTTGAAAGATGCCATCCACACGCTCACACGCAACCGCACAGTGCACAGCTATGGCAGCCTGTGGACTTATTTTCCGCAGACCGACCGCATGCCCAACGACCCCTCACGCGTGTGGGACATGTATAGCGACAAAACCTACTACTTCAGCGCTCGCTTGGGCAGCAGCACCAGCGGCATGAACAAAGAGCATTCTCTGCCCAAAAGCTGGTGGGGAGGCTATACCGAGGCGCAGGGCTACACCGCCTATACCGACCTCAACCACCTCTATCCCAGCGATGCCGCGGCCAACTCGGCCAAACTGCACTACCCGTTGGGCGAGGTGCAAACGGTGTACTTCGACAACGGCGTGAGCCGCACCGGCATCCCACGCGCGGGGCAAGGTGGCGGGTCGAGCATGGTGTTTGAGCCTGACGACCGCTATAAGGGCGACTTCGCGCGAACCTATTTCTACATGGCCGCGTGCTACCAAGACTACGAGTGGAAATACAAGTGGATGTACACCGAGCTTTCGTGGCTCACCCTCAACCCGTGGGCCATCGACATGCTGCTGCGATGGGCCAGAGAAGACCCCGTGAGCGACAAGGAGAAAGACCGCAACGAGGCTGTGTTTCGTTGCCAAAACAATCGCAACCCTTTCATCGATAATCCCGAACTGATCGAGTACATTTGGGGTAACCGCTATGGCGAAACCTATGTGGACGGCGGCGAAATCACCGGCGACCCTGAGCTGCTCACCCCCACGCAGGGCACCGTGGTCAACTTTGGCGAAGTGGCCGTGGGCAACGACCTGCGCCTCACCCTCTATGTGAAAGGGCAAAACCTGACCCAAGACCTCACCGTCACGCTCTATTCGGGCGACACCGATGCCTTTTCCATCCCTGCCGAAAAAATCGACCGCAGCATGGCCTGCACAGCCACAGGCTATCCGCTCGTCATCACCTATCATCCCACCGGCGTGGGCGACCACACCACACGCCTCCTCCTGAGCGACGGCGGCATCACCGGCAGTGTGGGCATCGGGCTTAATGCCAGTTGCCTCCCCGTGCCCAATCTCTCGGCTCCCACGGCCTTGCCCGCGCAAGAGGTGACCGATAGCAGCTATGTGGCCGCATGGCGGGCTGTGCCCGAAGACGTGGACTACTATGTGGTGAATCGCACCATCTATGACGGTGCCGGCAGCATCATCGACAGCGAAGCCTTCACCACCGACGATGGCGAGCAAACCATGCTCATGTTCACCGACCGCCAAGCAAGCCATGTGCACACCTATTCGGTGCAGGGCTGCCGGCTCGGCGTGCTCTCGGCCATGTCAAACGTCATCACCATCGATGCCAGCGGCATCACCGGCACGCAAGCCGACCGTCCATTAGCCCTGATTGCCACCGAGGGCGGCGTGCTGGTCAAGTGCGACGAGCCTTTGCAAGATGTGACCATCTACACCCCCGACGGTCAAGTGGTGCACCGCATGAGCGTCGTGGAGAACGACGACATCATCAAGCTGCCCATAGGCGTGTATATCCTGACCACTCTCGGCAGCCGCCAAGCCTATAAGCTCGCCATCAGGTAAAACAAGTCGTTCTTCCAACCATCCGAAACAATATCAGCCGCAGCGAGATTTTCGCTGCGGCTGACCCATTTAAGTGGAGAATCACTCTATTTTCATTATTTCACATAGATCTTCTTGCCTCCACGAATGAGCAGACCCTTGGCGTTGGCACCCACACGCTGGCCCATCACGTTATAGACGGGAGCGTTGGCATCGTCCTGAGCCGCCACAACGTCCTCAATACCGGTCGTTGCGCCGGCCTGAGTCACATGAATCAGGTATTCAGCACCGAGGAAGGCCAGCTTCAAATCGCAGGTGCGCTCTTCGGTAACGGTGTTGGCGGCAGCCACAACCTTAGCGGTCGAAGTGAATTGATAAACATCTTCACCCTCAACGGTTTCATAGTTATCGGTAACAACCACGTCAACCCATTCTGGCAGAGCGGTGCCGTCAGCTTGGGTAGCCGTCCAGTTAGTGATCAAGCCCAGAGCGTCTTTGTAAGCCTTGCTCGACTTGAGCGCGATGTCCTTGTTGCCACCCTCGGCAGCCACCTCATAGTCGGTTTCGGTGCCCTCATTCTCATCAATCAGATACTCAAACGTGCCCATCAGGCTGAAGCACGAGAAGGAACGGGCATAGGTCTTATTGGTGTAGTTGAGACCGGCAGGATAGAAGAGTCCCTTCGTTTCGTTGCCATTGGCATCTGCACCATTGAGAATCACATAGTTGTGGACCGGGATATTGACGGTGATAGCATTGTAGTAAGCACCCATCTGCGAGGTCGTATCATCCTCAGGCAAGGTGAGAGTCACAAGGATGGGGAAGTCAATCGTGTAGCCTTCGGTCACCTTGCCGGTCTTGGCGTCAACCAGCTGGTTGAATGCCAAATAAAGGCGAGAGGTACCGGCCTCTTCGAATGCCTCGGTTTCGAGCGTCTGGGTGCAGAGCACTTCGTCAATGCTGGCAAGATAGCCATTTGCATTGGTGGTAACTTTATAGATGGTCAGTGTCACAGGGCTGGTGATCGATGCGATCTCGCGCACATGAGCGGCAAAACCGGTCAAGGCATAAGACTTTGCCGGCTTGAAATACACTTCACCAAAGCCGCGCACCGAGGCCGTGGCGAGGTTGGCATTCTTGGCCCATGCCGAGCCCGAATTCGTGTTGTTGGTAGCGAATCGTGCGCTCGAGTAATAGAGCGTGCCACCGAGCGGGCTAGTGTTGCTCCAGCCATAGTAGGTTCCTTCGGCAGCAGCGTTGGTACACTCTGTGCTTCCACCACCCACGCGCATATACACCGGCGTATTGGTGCCAATGCTGGTAGCGGAGTCACCCAGTTCGTTGGTGGCCGTCAGCACGGGAGCTTCTATCATCGTGATGTCAGCATAAGAATATTTCACCGTGAGGTCGATTTCGGTGCTTTGGAGCTGTGGGTTGAACATGTTGTACTCGCCTTCGGGATTCACATATTTCCACAGGTAGCTGGTGGCATCGGTCGAAGCGTTGACAAACGTCAAGTCGGTAAACGCAGGCACATGGAGAATGGGGTTGTTCAAGCGGTAACAAGCCTTAGCATAGCTTGAGAAGAAGGTACCGGTGGGCACAATGTAGCCGGGAGCGGGCTTGGCATCGGCATTGATGGCCGGAGCGGCTGCCACTTGGCCAAGTTCATTGTTCTCGATGGCTTCGTCTTGAACGATGAGCTGAGCACTTGCGGTGAAGGCCAGCAATGCACTTGTCGCAATAAGTAATAATTTTTTCATAAATACAAGTTTTTAGTTAATAATGAAAACTATTTGTTTTAGGATGGCAAAAATACGAAATATTTTCCGGACGCGCAATATTTAGCCTCAAAATAGGTTATAATTTTTATCACTCGCTTGCGAGGACTCTTGTTGCGGCCACTAAAAAAGATGGGGAGAACGACCATTTTCATGTCGTTCTCCCCACACAAAAGGTATTTAATTTATTCCCCCATAGGTCATTATTCGGCAATGAGGCTCATGCCTTTGCGCAAGGCCTGCTCGTTGAGCGGCAGCAGGTGCCAGTGGCGCTCGGGCAAGGTCTTCTTCAGGCCTTTGAGCACGCTCTCAATCGTCACCATAGGATTGATTTTCAGCATCGCGCCCAGCACAATCATGTTGAACGTCTTGCTGTTGTTCATCTCAATGGTGGCCTCGGTTGCATCGATGCGATACACCTTGATGTCGGTGCGCGTGGGAGGCTGGTGAATGCCATAGCTGTCATACACCAGCACGCCGCCGGGCTTCACCTTGCTTTCGAACTTGTCGAGGCTCTGCTGGTTGAGCACCACAGCCATGTCATAAGAGTCGAGCGTGGGCGAGCTGATGCGGTCGTCGCTCAGAATCACGGTCACGTTGGCCGTGCCGCCGCGCTGCTCGGGGCCATAGCTGGGCAACCAAGTCACCTCTTTGTCTTCCATCAGTCCTGAATAGGCGAGAATCTTACCCATCGAGAGGACACCTTGTCCGCCAAAACCGGCAATTACTATTTCTGCTTTCATGTTTTTAATCCTTTTTTTCTGCGTCAACATTCTTCAAATCGCCCAGCGGATACTTGGCGAACATATTGTCCACCATCCACTGATTGGCCTTCTCGGGGCTGAGTTTCCAGCCGGTGTTGCAGGTGCTCACCACCTCCACCACCGAGGTGCCCTTGCCTTCCATCGAGTTTTGGAACGCTTTCTTGATGGCGGCTTTGGTCTTGCGCACGTTGGCCGGTGTGTGCACGCTCTGGCGGGTCACATAGCGCGTGCCGTCGAGCTGTGCCAGCAACGGCGTGATTGAGAGGGGATAACCATTCAGGTCGGCGCGCCGGCCATAGGGGCAGGTGGCCGTCTTCTGGCCCAGCAGCGTGGTGGGTGCCATTTGGCCGCCCGTCATGCCATAGATGGCGTTGTTGATAAAGATGATGGCTATGCTCTCACCGCGGTTGCAGCTGTGAATCGATTCGCAGGTTCCGATGGCGGCAAAGTCGCCGTCGCCCTGATAGGTGAACACCAGCTTGTCGGGCATCAGGCGCTTGGCGGCGGTGGCCATAGCGGTGGCGCGGCCATGAGCGGCCTCCAGCCAGTCGATGTCGATGTAATTATAGGCAAACACAGCGCAGCCCACGGGCGACACGCCTATGGCCTTCTCCTGCAAGCCCAGCTCCTCGATGACCTCGGCCACAAGTTTGTGCACCACACCGTGGCTGCAGCCCGGGCAGTAGTGCATGTGAGAATCGTTGAGCAACGACGGTTT
The DNA here is from genome assembly GCA_017478855.1 of Muribaculaceae bacterium. Taxonomy (GTDB): domain Bacteria; phylum Bacteroidota; class Bacteroidia; order Bacteroidales; family Muribaculaceae; genus Sodaliphilus. The sequence goes on from JAFVCX010000120.1 coordinate 7,456, forward strand.
CTTATAAACCCTGTTCTCTATTTTGATAATATCGTTGTTTTCCATTGCAATCAGGCGTTAATGAGTTTTTCTTTCAGTGCTTTGAGCATCTCGTCGGGGGTGGGCACGTTGCCGCCCAAGCGGTCAAAGTGAGCCACCGGCAGCTTGCACTCCACAGCGAGCTTCACATCCTCTATCATTTGGCCGGCAGCCAGCTCAGGCACAAGGATGCCCTTCACATGCTGCGCCACCTCGGCAATAATCTGCGAGGGGAACGGCCACAACGTGATGGGGCGCACAAGACCCACCTTGATGCCCTCTTCACGGGCCATCTCCATCGTCTTCATGGCAATGCGTGCCATCGACCCGAAGGCCACCATCAGGTAGTCGCAGTCGTCGGTGTCCACCAGCTCATAGCGCACCTCATTCTTCTCAATCTCGCGATAAGTGGCTTGGAAGCGGTGGTTATTGGCCTCCATCTTGTCGTCGTCAAGCTCAAGCGAGGTGATGATGTTTTTGGGGCGCATGTCCTTGCGGCCCATCACAGCCCACGGGCATTGCTCGCGAATTTGCTCCTCGGTGCGGCGCGGACGCTGCTCGGGCAGCACAACCTTCTCCATCATTTGGCCCACAAGACCATCGGCCAAGATGAGCGACACACAGCGATATTTGAAAGCCAAGTCCCAGCCCAGCGCCACAAAGTCGGCCATCTCCTGCACACTGGCGGGAGCCAGCACGATGGGATGGTAGTCGCCATGACCGCCGCCCTTGCAGGCTTGGAAATAGTCGGCCTGCGAGGGATGGATTGTGCCCAGACCCGGACCACCACGCATCACATTAATCACCAGAGCGGGCACCTCGCTGGCACACATGTAGCTCATGCCCTCTTGCATCAGGCTGAAGCCCGGACTCGATGTGGACGTGAACACAGCCTTGCCGCACGACGCGCCGGCATAGACCATATTGATTGCCGCCACCTCACTCTCGGCTTGCAGCACCACCATGCCTGTGGTTTCCCACGGCATCTCCTCCTCAAGTTTCTCGAGCACTTCACTTTGCGGGGTGATGGGATAGCCGAAATAGCCATCGGCACCATAGCGGATAGCCGCCATTGCCAGTGCCTCATTCCCCTTCATCAAGGTTACTTGATCGTTCATTATTCTTTCCTGTTTTAATGTTTTTTTGATTGTTAGTTAATGGAATTCGAAGGATCACTTCTCCACCACGCGATACACCTCAATGCAGGCATCGGGGCACACCAGTGCGCAGCTTTGGCATCCAATACATTTCTCTGGCGCGGCCATATAAGCAAAATGATAGCCACGGTTGTTCACTTCTTTCTTCATCAGGTCGAGCACATCGCATGGGCAAGCCACCACACACAGGTTGCAGCCTTTGCAACGCTCGCTGTTGACAGTTACAGCACCTCTAATTTTAGCCATTTGTTATTAGTTTTAAGTTACGGTTTCAGGTTACATTACAATCACCTCCCTACAAGCCTCACAGTCATACCGCAAGGCACACGGCAGGCAATCTCACTTCTCTTGTAGCCGCAAAGTTAGCAATTTTTACACAAGCCGTCAAGAAAAAACAGCTTTTTCTTCAAAAAACCGGCGCCGCATGAGCGTCTTTCACATCGTCACGACTGGATGGAGCGGATTTGGCGTTGCAGCTCAAAGGGTTTGCGAATGTACCGCATGGTGATGCTGCCGGCACCCGTACCGCTCACATACACTGTGCCATAGCCAAATATGCGACCGGCAAGGCTCTCGGTCACATTGATGGTTTCCACCTTCGCGATCACCATCTCATGCGTGTGGCGGCGCAGCAGTCCGTGCCCGCAAAAAAACCGTCGGTCAGAGAGAAAAATGGTGGTGGTGAGGTTGCGCACCAAGCGGGCAAGATTAAAATAAGCGAACCCATGCAGGCGCGGGCGATAGATAATTTGCTCACCGTTGGCAAGAATCTTGTTGATGTTCATAGTTTTTCAGCGATAAGTCAATCAAACACATAGTTCAGGAAATCGTGCAGCGGCTTGAGCGGGCGCAAATCGGCGGCCACTCGCTCCACCCAATCCTCACAGTCAAAATAGTCCTCATCGGGGCGCATAATCAAGAGATACTCTTTCATGCGCAGATATTCGGCCATAGGATGGTCTTTCTGAAAATCTTTGGGCATCGTCTTCAGCGAGTCGCACTCCCAGCGATAGCGACTGGCAAGCGGCTCACCGTTCACGATGCGCAAAAACTCCTCAGGCTCAGCGTCAATGAGGCGGCGCAGCTGGTCAAGGATGGGCTTGGCCGGCCACCAGATGCCGCCGCCCATCAGCAGGTTGCCCGGCTCGAAGTGAACGTAGTAGCTCGAAATGACCGTATGCCGGCCACCTTTGCCCAGCACCCCCGAGAAATAACCCTTGTAGGGACGCTTGTCGTGGCTTAAGCGAATGTCACGATAGATGCGATACACCGAGTCCTTCACTTGCAGGCCCCGCACATTGTCGTCATATTGGGCCACAAGCCCTATCAGGCGTTCCATGTCGCGCTCCCACGGTTTCCTTATCGCGTCATACTCATCTTTATGTGCCTTAAACCACACGCGGTCGTTGTTGGCACCCAGCCGGCGCAAAAACGCCAGCACCTCTTTTATATTACTTTCTGATTTCATTTCTTTGCTCATTTGCATGACAAAGTTAGCATTTTTTCGGCACTTGGCAACAACCGGCCGGCAAGAAAACGCACATGGGGTTAAATTGGGTTAAAGATGGGCAATGAATGTTACATTTGTGCCTCATCGAGCGTTTTAATATTGGATAGTTCGGCAAAATCACTACCTTTGCAACCTCACATTCATTAATCATTACACTCGCAATGAAGAAACTTTTCTATCCCATCATCGCCCTGCTCGCCATCTTCGCAGTGGCTTGTGGCGACGACGGCCCGAAGATTGACCGCACACGCGATGTGGAGTTCTCGGTTTCGCTCCTGAGCCACGTCACAGGAGGCGAGAAACCCATAGCCTACATCTCGCCGTCCTCGTTCACTTTGAGCCAGAAACGGCTCACGCTCGATGGCCTCGTGACCGTGAACACCGACGACCATACCTTTGCCCAGTTTGTCCTCGAGGACTTCCCGCTCACCAAGGACGAGAATGGCAACATCTATCGTGGCAAGGCAGCCACCACAAGCAACACCCGGCTCACCGACTTCTCGGTCGTAGTCAACTTCGACGACCAAGTGGTGGATTTGTCCTATGTGGTGGACGGCAAGCTGCACGTCACCGCCACCGACCCCAACCTTTTCTTTGGCGGAGCGAAAACGGTGCTCAACTTCGACGACGGCACATCCTATAACGACGACAACGTGTCCTACACCCTCAAGCTGGCTCCCCGCGACGGAACCGCCACCCTCAACGTGGCCGACTTGCTCTATCGGCAGGATTATCGCTACTTCGACCACATCATTGCCGAGGAACTTCAGGCGCAGGTCACCAACACAGGTTTCACCGTCGCAGGGCAACAAATTCTGCCGCGTGGCGACTATCGGCGCGCAGGCAGCAACTCTGAAATCACTGTGTTTGTACCCTCCGACTCGCTTTTCTTCCGCATCGACGACATGGCTCTCGACATCGACGTGGCTAAAAACACCATCAATGGCAGCTACACCCTCGTGAAGCTCACCCGCGAGAAAGACGGAAAAATCGTGGAGCGCAGCCGTGCCAACATCACCTGCAATCAATAATTCCTGAATCATTAACATCAAAACACTCATACGACAATGAAAAAGATTTATTTATTTGCGCTCACAGCCCTGCTGCTCTCGCTCACGGCATGCCTCGGCAATGATGAGCCCAACGAACAGACCGTCAACATTCTCATGTATAACCGCGTGACCGACACACAGGCCGAGAGCGGAGCCATTCCCTACTTCTCGCAGTCCACTTGCGGCTTCAAGCTCATCGACAGGAACTCGGCACTCGGCGTGCGGGCCAATATCGCACTGCGCGTGGCCGACGGCAACGTCGTTTCTTTCGACACCGGCGACCTCACCATGCAACGCACCTCCAGTGGAGCCTATGTCTACGCCTTCACTTGCCCCCAACTCACTTCGGGCGGACACACCATCACCAACCTCGTGGGCTCACTCGACATCTATGGCGCACTCTATGTGAGCTTTGAGGTCGACGGACGATATGTGGCCCACTGCACCTCCGAACCCTACTACAAAAAGACGAGCACCGAGGTGCGTAATGCCGAAACCGACGAGATGATTTACACCACCAGCGATGCGCAATATGGCATCGCCATCAACGTCAACACGATGAAGGCCGTGGTCTACCTCATGGGATTCAAGCCCGGCGAAAATGATGCCACCTTAAGCCGTCTGCACTTCATCGACCTCGATGCCACAGTGACCGCCGCCGGCTATCGCATCACCGGAACCGATGCCACCGCCCAAAACACCCAAGAGGGTCTCACCAACGTCGTCGACGAATATAAAGCCAAGAGCGTGGAGCTCGACGTCTACGACAACGGACGCCGCATCGGGGGCGAAATCGTTCTCGACAACGGCAAGAAGCTCATCCTGAGCGGATACTTCTACAACAGCGAAGAGAGCAATTAATTTCACATCTCTCATTCTCCCTGCCCATCAAGTATGCGTAACTCCTACGACGAAGCTCTCATCACCGAGCAGTTGCATCACCAAGACACCGCGCGCGAGGCTTTCGGAAAAGTCATTCAGCACTATTCCAGCCAGCTCTATTGGCACATTCGCCGCATGGTGCTCGACCATGACGACGCTGCCGATGTGCTGCAAAACACCTTTATCAAGGCGTGGACCAGCATCGACAACTTCAGGGGTGACGCAAAACTCTCTACTTGGCTCTATAAAATCGCCATCAACGAGTCCATCACGTTCATCAACAAGAAGAAAGCGCAAAACAACCTTTCTCTCGACGACGATGACTCATTCTTGGCCGAAAGGCTCGAAAGCGACGAATGGTTCGACGGCGACGCTGCGCAAATCAAGTTGCAGCGCGCCATCGCCACGTTGCCCGAGAAACAACGGCTCGTGTTTCGCATGCGATACTACGACGAAATGAAATACGAGGACATGAGTGAGATTTTGGGCACCTCGGTGGGAGCGCTCAAAGCCTCCTACCACCATGCCGTGAAAAAAATCGAGGCATTTTTTGCCGAACACGATTAAACCTTTAGCCTGCAGCGAAGTCAAAAACGGTGTTATGAAGAAAGAAGAATCACAACTCCTGAACGATTTGGGCAAAGACGCCGGCTTCAAAGTGCCCGACGGCTTTTTTGAGGATTTCAACGCCCGCGTGGCGCAATCACTGCCCGATGTGACCATCACCGAGGTCAACGTCGCACCATCGCTTTGGGTGCGAGTACGCCCCTATCTCTATATGGCCGCCACCTTTGCGGGCATCTGGGGCATGATGCAGGTATTCAATCAGTTCAATGGCTCCGCCGACCACGCCCAACGCATCAGCGAGATTGCGGCCGGCATCCCCAACGACAACAATGCCGATGAACTCATCATGAGCGGTGTGGCCAGCGACTACGACATCCTCACCTATGAGGACAGCGTCATGGCCGACGAGCCGCAGCAGACGCAACGACTCCCGTAAACCAAAGTTCTTTCATCATGAAACGGATTCTTCTTCTCTTTCTCATTCTTGGCGCGACCTGCGCAGCCCATGCGCAAGACCGCGCCAAGTGGACCAGCGACATGCTGGAAGCCAAGCACAAGATGCTGGTGGAGGAAGTGGGCATGACACCCACGCAGCAAGAGCAATTCCTCCCGCTTTATGAGGCCATGGAAAACGAGATTTTCCAAACCAACCGCAACGCGCGCACGCTTGCCGCGAGCGTCGAGAAGAAAAAAGCTCCGGCCGACAGCGACTACCTGCAAGCGGCCGAAGCTCTCTCTAACGCCAAGATGCGCGAGGGAGAAATCGAGGCAAAATATTTTGAGAAATTTGCCAAGATTCTCTCAAAGCGACAACTCTTCTTGCTCAAACAGGCCGAGAACAAGTTCACCCGAACTATGCTGCAAAAGCGTAAAAACTGATTCTTAACGCGATAAAAACAAAAATGGAGGGATGCAATCACATGTTGATTGCATCCCTCGCTCTTTTCTCATCTCCAATTAATTGGCGTTCTTCAAATTTCCGATATCATGAAATGAGCCACCATGGCAATCAAAACTGATTTCATACGTCATGGCCTTGGTCACGTCCACCACCGCCTTCAGGTTAGTCACCACATAGTCAGGGGCCGGCACATTCACTCCTTGCATCATGAGCGATGGAATGATGTTGGTCCCCTCATAAGTAACCACTCCGTTCTTGATGGTGATGGGAGCCTCAATGCTGATGTTCAGCGGGGGCGACTTGCGGTCACCTATCGTGAACTGCACATTATAGATTTCTATCGTCCCTGTGCCGGCATCGGCTTGGGTTTTGAACACATAATGCACATCGGTTGCTTCCTTATACACGCTTTCAATCGTGGAGGGCACCACCACGGGATCCGGCTCTTCGTTATCTCCACACGACACCAAGCTCATGGCCATAGTGATAGCCGCGGCCATCACAAACGTTTTAATAACTTTCTTCATATTCATCATTTATATATTGTGTAATTAAAAATGCCATCGCATAGTGGCTCCCAGCGACCGGCCACTGCCCCGTTGCGTGAATTCATGTCCAATCGACACGAAGTAGAACGTGTGGTAACGAGTGTCGGTGAGGTTCTGAGCCCACAAGTCCAGCGCATAATGCTTGCCTTTGAACGACACCAAGCCGCCCATCAGCGCATAAAAAGGTTGGCGCAGCGTGTTCGATTCGTTCCACTCGATACTGCCCACCCCATTCAGCGTCACATTCAGCTCAATGCTCCGCAGCGCGTCACCGCCGAGCACCTCCAGTTCATGGCCGGCCTCCACCACGAGCGTGTGTTGCGGCGTGTAGGGAACAAGTTTGTCTTTATAGTCGCTCTTGCCGTCGTTATATTTCACAAAGCGGGCGTCGGTATATCCATAGGCGCATCGCACGTGTCCTCCGGCCCACGGCTGAGCGGCCAGCGAGGCTTCCGCACCCATGTTGCGCGTGTGGCCGGCATTGGTCATCACGCGTCCGGTCGTGGTGCCGTCGGGAAACACCGTCAGCTGGAGGTCGCGACAGTCCATCACAAAAGCCGCCACATCGGCCACCACTCGCTGCCCAAGCCATGCGAAGTGACCGCCCACTTCGAAGTTCCACGCCTTTTCCGGTTTGTAACCCACAATGCGGTTCACGTCATAAGCCGCCCCAATTCCCATCATGCCCATGAGCCGCTGTTGCAGCACATCGCTGAACATCTGGGTATTGAACCCGCCCGCTTTGCTGCCTTTGCTCACCACCCATCGCAATACGTGGTCGTGACGAGGCACACGATAGGTGGCCGTCAGGCGCGGCAACAGTTGCAAAAAGTCCTTGTTCAAGCGGCCTCGGTCATCTATCTCGATAGGGACATGGGCATACACCTGTCCTGTGGCCGCCTCCATCACGCTGAAACCCGTTTGGGCAAAGCTGCGATAGCGCAGCGAGGCGTGCTCATAGTCAAGTCTTGCCCCCACCGTGAGCGTCCACGGGCCGTGTGTGAGGTGCGACTCGTGATATGCCGCCACTCCCCACACCGGCATCCTGAAATGGCTGCCCAGCACAAAGGTGCGCTCGTCCCATGTCACAGGATAGGCCGTCATAGCCTCATTCACATGATTTTCAATCAATTCGGCTATACCCACATCCTTAAATGTCACCGGCGCGTTCATGCGCATGTTGCGATAGAAACCAAAGAGGCCGCCCGTCCATCGGTAGTATTCTCCCACACGACCCCGAGCCACAAACTCTTGTGTCAAGGCATGCTCCTTGCGGGCTTGCGTGAGCGTGAAATAGGGGCGCGGTGTGAAATCTTGGTCAAGCGTCATGTTGTCGTCCACATATTGGTAGCTTGTGATGCTGTGCATCGACATCTCGCCCAACGTGCGACTCACCGTGAGTCCGTCGAGGATGGATGTCCGCTTATAAAAACAGGTGTCATTATACGCGATTTCCCCCGTGCCCACCTGTTCATAAGGATAGCCGCCCTGACGGCTGTTGCCCAGCGTGAACACATTGCTCACTTGCCATTCCGGAGCGGGCAGCCACTCCAAGCGCAAGCGGCCCTGTGTAGCACGCTCCCAGTCGGTGCGCTTGCCGTTATAGGCGTTTCGCCACTGCCCCTCGGTGCGGCCATGCTGCAACGCGCCGGCCATTGCCAGTCGCTCATTCAAGCGGGCATAGTGGCTGGCCGAGGCTTGCCACCGGCCATGCGAAGCCGCCGTGGCCACAATGCGCGTGCCCTGATAGTTCAGTGGCGACAAGGTGTACACATTCATTACACCGGCCATCGTGTTGCGGCCATAGAGCGTGCTTTGCGGCCCCCGCAGCATTTCTATGCGGGCGACGTCGGGCACGTCAAAATCGTAGTTCTCTTTGCACAAAATGGGCACATTATCTATCGTAAGCCCCATTGAGGGCTGGTCGATGCGCGACCCTATGCCACGCACATAGATGGTGCTCGTCATGCGGCTTCCATAGTCAGGCACATGCACATTGGGCATTTGAGCAGCCGCGCTTTTCATGCCTTCCACATGGTTGCGCTCGGCATCACGGCGCGTGAGCACGGTTACCGCGCCTTTTTGCCACAAGTCGGCATTACCTTGCTTGATGGCCGTCACCGTCACCTCTTTCAGGTCGAGTGTGTCGGTTGTTGCCTGAGCGGCAGCCACTTGTGCCGCCATCAGAGCCATTGCTATGAGTCCCATTTTCATGTGTGCAAAATTACAACTCACCCATCGTGGCGACAATCACTACAATTAGTGATTTTTTACGGCTCTCAGCTCAGAATTTCTTCTTCATGAGCCAAAGGTCACCTCGGGCAAATCGCAAATAAATTTGCATTTGCGCTCGCCTTGCACTAATGTTAGATTAATTAGGCGGTACCTCAACAACAAAAACAAACGAGTTTATTTTGTATTGTTTTCGGTTTGCACTAATTTTGCGCCATGAATCATCACAAGCAATCTCCTTTCAAAGTCCTCTTCGTGTGCCTCGGTAACATTTGCCGCTCGCCGGCAGCTCAAGGCGTGATGCAGCAATTAGTGGATGAAAAAGGCTTGACCGACCGCTTTTTTATCGATTCGGCTGGCACAAGCGGTTACCATAATGGCGACCTGCCCGACCGCCGCATGCGAGTGCACGCAAGGCAGCGTGGCTATGAACTCACCCATCGCAGCCGGCGCGTGGAGGGCAGCGATTTTGAGCAGTTCCACATGATTGTGGCCATGGACAACGCCAATGCCGCCGATTTGCGCCGCATGGCGGCCACACCCCAAGAAGCGAGTAAGATAGTCATGATGGGCGACTACATTCGCCTGATGCGCAATCACTACGACTATGTCCCCGACCCCTACTATGAGGGCAGCGAGGGTTTCGAATTGGTGCTCGACCTCCTCGAAGACGCTTGCGACAACCTCCTCACCCACATCCTTTCCTCCGAAGATACGCCCCATCGGGTATAAACCGGCAAAATATCGCACACCTTACACCACCCCATAGGGTACAAACAGCCCATCATCCCACAATTTTTATGCCCCATCGGGTATAAATTGTGATGACACCGTGGGTTTTGCGCCCTATGGGTTGCCTTATTGCGCTTTTTGTGTTAACTTTGCGCTCAAAAGGATGCCCTGTCGTAACCCGACGTGGCTGCCACTCACATGTTTTTCGAAAAAAAACTCCATAAGATAAAATAAGATATGCGTAACAAGACCATCATTCATGTCCTAATTGCCCTCACGGTGGCAGTGCAAGCCATGGCACGATCGCCACTAAGCGTGCGCTGGAACATGGGCAAGAACAATGCCGAACCCGGTTATTACAGCTCACAGTTCGTCCTCAAAAACGTGTCGGCACAACCTTTGGCCGGTAATTGGCAGCTCTATTTCAGCCAATTCTCACGCACGGTGAAACTGCCCGAAGCATCGCCCGTCGACATCAAGGAGGTGTCAACCACCTACTACCAAGTCACCCCCAACAACCGCTACCGCACCCTCGCGCCGGGCGACTCGCTGGTCATCGACCTGCTCATGCGCGGCACCATGGTGAATCTGAGCTACCGTCCCATGGGCACCCATGTGGTCATGAATGGCGACACCGAGCATCCGCTGCCCGTCAGCATTCAGTATTCCGTGCTCGACACACCCGGGCAATGGAACAGCAATCCCGCCTACCCCGACGGCAACTACTCCTATGCCTTCAACGAGGCGGTCAATAACATAGGCACCGGCTACACAGGCAACGACTACGACATCTTCCCCACTCCAAAGTCGGTGGACGTGCGCGAAGGTTTCACTCCCGTCGGCTCAATCGTCACCGTGAAAGCCGCCACCCCATTATGGAACAAGAAGCTGCAACTGCCCAAGCAATACCTGTTGAGCCAGCTGCAAAGCCGTGGCATCTATGCCGCAAGCGGGCAGAAAACCGTCATCTCGATAGGCATCGACAAAGGACTCAGCAAAAATCCCGAATACTACACGCTCGACGTGAACGACGGGCGCATCAGCATCAAGGGCGCCGATGTGCAAGGCGCGCTCAACGGTGTGAAAACGCTCATCGCAGCCCTCGACCACTGCAAGCAGCGCAACCTGCAAAATGTGCGCATTACCGATGCCCCCGACCTGAACTACCGAGGCTTCATGCTCGACATCGCCCGCAATTTCTTCGGCTATGAGAACATCAAGCGGTTCATCGACCTGATGGCCTACTACAAGATGAACACCTTCCAATTCCACTTCACCGATGATGAGGCTTGGCGAGTGGAGGTCCCCAGCCTGCCCGAACTCACCGAGGTGGCTTCGCGCCGAGGCTGCACCCTCACCGAAGAAGGCTATCTGGCCCAGATTTTCGACGGCAACGGCAACCCCAACGACCTCACCCAAAGTGCCAACGGATATCTCACACGCGCCCAGTTCATCGATATCCTGCGCTATGCCCACAGCCGTGGCATCAAGGTCATACCCGAGATAGAAACGCCCGGACACGCCCGCGCGGCCATCATCGCCATGCGCAATCGCTACAACAAATACATCGAGAGCGACCCTGCCCGCGCCCGCCAGTATGTGCTGTGGGACGACCAGAACACCTCCAGCTACACCTCGGCACAAAGCTATCACGACAATGTGCTGAACGTGGCCAGCGACGGTGTGTATAACTTCCTCACCACCGTAATCAACGAGGTGCAGGGCATGTACAAAGAAGCCGGCCTCAAGCTCGACATCGTGCATTTGGGCGGCGACGAGGTGGCCACCGGCGCATGGGACAAGTCGCCCGACGTGCAAGCCCTCATGCAGCGTGAGGGACTGAAGAACGCCCATGAGGTGAACGGCTACTACATTCGCCGCATCACCGACATTCTCTATCCGCGTGGCATACGCATTGAGGGTTGGCAAGAAGTGGCCCAGAACCACAGCGACGAGTATAACCGCGTCATGGCACCGCGTTTCGCCGGCATCAATGCTTGGAGCACCGTGGGCAGCCGCGACATCGTGCCCTATTCCATCGCCAACGACGGTTACCCCGTGATTCTCTCCAACGTCACCAATTTCTATATGGATATGGGCTACAGCTGGCACCAGTATGAGCAAGGTCTGCACTGGGGCGGCAAGGTGGACGAGCTGGACGCTTGGAGCGCCCTGCCGTGGAACATCTATGCGAGCGCGCGAACCGCCATCAATGGCGACACCATCGACGTGGCCCACAACCACGAGGGAAAAGTCACCCTGCAAAAGCGCGAGAACGTGATTGGCGTGCAGGCTCAGATGTGGGGCGAAACCATTCGCAACTTCGCTCAGGTGCAACGCATGTGGTTGCCCAAGGTGCTGGGCGTGGTGGAGCGCGCTTGGAACGCCAGTCCCGCATGGGGCGACAATTTGGCCGACCCAACCGCCTACGACAACGCGCGCCTTCAGTTCAATCTCAAGGTGGGCACACGCGAATTGCCCTTGCTGGCCGCTAAAGGTTTCGAGTTCCGTGTGGGCCAGCCCGGCGTGAAAGTGGAGAATGGCATGCTGCTCATCAACACCCTCTACCCGGGCATGGTGGTGCGCTACACCCTCGATGGCTCCGAGCCCACTCCGCGCTCTGCCGTGTGGACCGAGCCTGTGAAGCTCCCACAGCAACCGGCCGTCATCAAGGCCAAAGCCTACTACTTGGGCAAGGAAAGCGTCACCACCTATCTGTGGCGCGACTGGTCGCCTCGTGGCAACCGCTGATAATCGACCGACGCATCATCCCCTCTTAGGGGCATTCTCTCATCCTCCTTGCCATGTGGGCAGGGAGGATTTTTTCGGTCGTTATCCCCAAGCCGCGCAGCACAGGGGGCAAAAGAAGGCCGCTCCCTTGCGGGGGGCGGCCTCTATGAGATGTGTGTGTCGTGAGGATTTATTTCACAACCTTCACAGCGTTCTGGCTGCCGTCGGTGTAAGTGGTCACCACCACGTTCACGCCGTCGAATGCCTCGCTGCTCACTTGGCCTGCAAGGTTCACATATTTCACACCGGCAACGGTCTTGCCAGCGTTCACGTTCTCAACTGCGGTAGCGGGCTTGCTCAGCTTATAGGCGCGAACAGCGATACCGGGGAGATATTGATAGATGGTCACGTTGCCTTCGCCATCCACTTCGGCGTTGACCCAGTCGCACTGCGCATAAGCGGTCTTGCCGGTATTTTCCACTGTGTAAGCAGCTTCTTCAGCACCCACGAGTGCGATGGCGAAACCATCCTCATAGTTGGGCAGCGTGGGATAAACAGCATATTCCTTGCCGTCGAACACAAAGATTTGCGCGCCGTTGCTGGCACCCTTGTTGGGAAGAGTCAGAGCGGTGCCCTCGAAGTTCTCGTCGCCTGTGAGGATTTGGGGAGCCGCGTTGCGGGTCACATAGAGTGCGCGGTCTTCACCGGCAGCGTTCTTGAAGTAGTTCACAACGGTTGAGGTAGAAGGAGTCAATCCCGAGCAGGTTGCCTCAAAGGTGTTGTCCTCGTCCAGCTCGCCATCCACCACGTTCATGCGCACCACGCCGGCGTTGGTGGCACCCACGAGATAGAGCTCGCCGGTTTCCATCATGTTGCCTTTAGCGAGGCCCAAGAAGTCGGCACGGCCTGCCACAGCGCCATCTTCGTTAATAGCATATTCAACCGATTTGCCGGTAGCGGGGTCAACCACACGGATCATTTTTGCTTCGCCGTCGCAAGTCCAGCCGTTGGGGAAAACAGCGGTGCTGATGATGAGGTTACCGGCCTCGTCGCGCGAGATGCCGCAGTTAGTTCCACCGGGGATTGTGGTGGCCTTGATGCCTTCGGCAGTAACAGCCTGCACGAAGTTATCGGCACCCTTCACGTTGATGTAATAAACGCCATTTACCGAGATACCCTGACGAGCGTCAGCGTTGGTGGGCAGACCTTCGGTCACTTCCCAGATTTTCTCGAATGTGTAGTTCTGAGCGCTCATGCTCAAAGAAGCCACAGCAGCGACTAAGAGTAAAAATTTCTTCATAACGAATTTGTTTTTAAGTGAATAATATAATATCAATAAATCTCGTTCCAATGGTTTGGAATATGCAAAATTACGCATAATTTTATGGGCACAAAACTTTTATTGCCAATAAAATCGTTAAATTTTATCAAAATATATTTATAACACTAAAAAACAAACCCGTCAGCCGCCCCTTGTCATCACACGGGATCCACGTCGTAGTAAAGGCGCACCCCCTTCATGCGGGCATCAAGACCGAGCATTTGCTCATAAAGCCCTCGCAAGATGGTTTTGACTTTCGCCATAGAGGCCTCCATCTCCATTTTCAGTACGAGCTGCCTGATGTAGAGCGTTTGCACCCGCCCCACCAGCGGTCTTTCGGGGCCCAGCACGCGTTCGCCAAAGGTGCCTCGCAGCAGTGAGGCGTAGCGGGCGGCCACCTCACCCAGCAGGGCATCGTCGCGGTGCTTGAGGTAAATGTTGAGCATGCGCACAAAGGGCGGATAGCCAAATCGCTGCCGCTCGGCCAGTTCGTGCTTAAAGAAACCCTCGTAGTCGTGATTGACCACAAACTGCACGACGGGGTGCTCGGGGTCGCTCGTTTGCATCACCACGGTGCCGCGCTTGTGTGCCCTGCCGGCCCTGCCGGCCACTTGCTCCATCATGTCGAATGCACGCTCATGCGAGCGAAAGTCGGGGAAGGAAATCATGGTGTCGGCATTGAGGATGCCCACGATGCTCACGCCGTCGAAGTCGAGTCCTTTCGTCACCATCTGTGTGCCCACGAGCACATGCGTTTTTCGTGCCGAGAAGTCGTCGATGATGCGGTCGTAGCCGGTTTTGCTGCGGGTGGTGTCGAGATCCATGCGCGCTATCTTCTCACCGGGAAATACTTGGTCGATTTCGTCCTCGACGCGCTCGGTGCCATACCCCACCACCTCAATGCCGGGCATTTGGCAGGCCGGGCACAGGTTGGGCAGCGTGAGCGAGTGGCCGCAATAGTGGCAGGTGAGCGAGTGGGTGTGCTTGTGATAGGTGAGCGACACGTCACAGTTTTCGCAGGTGGGCACCCAACCGCACTCTTTGCAGCGCACAAATGGGGCGTAGCCACGGCGGTTCTGAAAGAGAATCACTTGCTCGCCGTTTTTGAGCGCGTGGCGGCAGTCATCCACCAGTTCTTGCGAGAAAAGCCCTTTCAGCTCACGCTTGCGGCGAGCCTCACGGGTGTTGATGATTTTCACCGTGGGCATCTCGATGTGGCCATAGCGGGTGAGCAGCTTCACCAGCCCATATTGCCCTTGCAGGGCGCGATGATAGACCTCGATGGCCGGTGTGGCGCTGCCCAGCAGCACTTTGGCTCCGTGCATGCGGGCCAGCATCATGGCGGCGTTGCGCCCGTTGTAGCGGGGAGCGGGGTCTTGCTGCTTATAGCTGGTGTCGTGCTCCTCGTCCACGATGACCAACCCCAGCTTGGCATAGGGCAGAAACACCGAGGAGCGCACGCCCAGCACCACACAAGGCTCGTGGGTGTTGAGCAGTTGTTTCCACACGTCCACGCGCTCGTTGTCGCTGAATTTGCTGTGATAGATGAGCAAGCGGTCGCCAAAGACGGCCTTGAGGCGCCGCGTGAGCTGCGTGGTGAGCGCGATTTCGGGCACGAGATAGAGCACTTGCCGCCCCAGCTTGAGCGCATGGGCTATCATGTGCATATAGACCGAAGTTTTGCCGCTTGAGGTGACTCCGTGCAGGAGCGTGATGTCGTGCTGCCGCATTTGGTCGTGAATTTCTCCATAGGCCCGCTTCTGTTCGTCGGTGAGCACCGGCAGGTCGGTGAGTTGCTGCCCCAAAAAGGCAAAACGGTTGATTTCTTTTTTGTAGACCTCAAACACGCCGTGTTTTACGGCAGTGGCCCGCTCGGCGTGTGTGACGC
>JAFVCX010000121.1 GCA_017478855.1 Muribaculaceae bacterium
AAGTTTTTTCATAATCGATTGATAATTAATATATTAAATTTATTGGATTCAGCAATTATATCACGATGCAAAGTTACGGCCGCCGGTTCTGTGTAGAAATCGCTAAAAATGATGATTTTTTATTTTCTAATTAACTATTTGTTGGTATTGCCCACACTGACGGTTTGTCGTAATTTTGCACAAGATTTCAAATTGAGCTTGATGAAGAATCTGTTTTTATCTATAATACTGTTGTTCAGTTGTTTACCGGTGCTGGCCGATTGCTTGCTGCAAGGTGTTGTGCGCGATGCGGCCACGGGTGCTCGCATTGAGTTTGCCACCGTGACGGCGCAACCGGGCGGCAAATCGATAGCTACCGATGCCGATGGCCGCTACTATTTGCGCCTTGCTCCGGGGCGATACACCATCACGGCCTCTTTTGTGGGCTACACAAGCACCACTCAGCAAATTACCGTCAGTGCCGACCGCACGCTCAACCTCACGCTGAAAGAAAATAGCAAAGTGCTGCGCGAGGTGGTTGTGACGGCAAAGGAAGGCACCGGCATGGCCAGCACCAGTCGCATCGACCGCGACGCGATGGCGCACTTGCAGCCCACCAGCTTTGCCGACCTGCTGGAACTGCTGCCCGGCCACATCAGCCACGACCCTGACATGGGCAGTGTGAACGCCATCAGATTGCGCGAAACGGGCAACCTCGGCGCCACCGGCAGCGCCAGCGACAACCCTGACTATAACATGTCGTCGTTGGGCACGCTCTTTGTGGTGGATGGTGCCCCTATCAATGGCGATGCCAACATGCAGAACATACCCAATGCGTCGAGCGACCAGACTTCGCCCGAATTCAAAAAGGACATGACCAATAAGGGCGTGGACATGCGCTCTATCTCTACCGACAATATTGAGAGCGTGGAGGTGGTGCGCGGCATTCCCAGTGCCGAGTATGGCAACCTCACCAGCGGCATGGTCAACATCAAGCGCATACGCCGCGCCACGCCACTCACGGCGCGTTTCAAGGCCGACGAATATAGCAAGCTCGTGTCGGTGGGAAAAGGTTTCTCATTGGGCCGCTATGACCATGTGATGAATGTGGATGGCGGATTCCTCGACAGCAAGGTAGACCCGCGCAACAATTTGGAGAACTACAAACGCCTGAATCTCTCGGCACGCTTGAACATGCGTTGGGATGCCAAGGCGGTGAGCACCGGTTGGGTTACGGGTGTGGATTATACCGGCTCGTTTGACAATGGCATGAACGACCCCGAGTTGAGCTAGATGAAAATGAACGAATTCAAGTCGAGCTACAACCGCATTAACTACACCAGTGACCTGACGCTCACACTGAACCGTATCGCATGGCTCAAAACGCTGAACCTGAACGCAAGTGCCAGCTATCAAGCCGACCGGCTGGAGCGACACAAGGAGGTGGCTCCCCAGCGCGCCTCGGTGGCTCCCACCTCGATGGAAGAAGGCGTGCACGACGGGCAATATCTGCTTAATGGCTATGTGGCCGACTATGTGAGCGACGGCAAACCCTTGAATCTGTTTGTCAAGCTCAGAGGGGAGGGTAGTGCCCGGCTTGGCCGCTTGAACAACCGCTACAAAGTGGGTGGTGAATGGACGTTTTCGAAAAACTATGGCGATGGGCAAGTGTATGACCTCACCCGTCCACTCTCGGCTTCGTGGACCACTCGCCCCCGCGCCTACAAGGACATACCATCGTTGCAAGTGCTTTCGTTTTATGCCGAAGACAACGCCACGTTGCCTTTGGGTGCTCATCGGCTGGAAGTGCAGGCAGGCATCCGCACCATTCAGATTCCCGGCCTTGACGAGCGTTACAGCATGAGTGGGCGAGCCTACATCGACCCGCGATTCAACGGAAAATGGACGCTGCCGCCGTTCTCGCTGGGTGGCCGCAATG
The DNA here is from genome assembly GCA_017478855.1 of Muribaculaceae bacterium. Lineage (GTDB taxonomy): Bacteria > Bacteroidota > Bacteroidia > Bacteroidales > Muribaculaceae > Sodaliphilus. Next base: position 1,919 of record JAFVCX010000121.1, read on the forward strand.
CCGAAGTCTATTTGGCCGCCGGCTGGGGTGCCACCACCAAGATGCCCACGATAGCCTATCTGTTTCCGCAGGTAAACTACAATGACTTCATCCAGCTCAACTACTACGACGTGCAAAACCCCACTGAGCATAGCCGCATCAGCCTGCGCACCTACATTGACCCCACGGTCAACTATCACTTGCGTCCGGCTGTGAACCACAAGTGGGAAGTGCGCCTCGGTGCCACGCTGGGGAAAAATCGCTTGACGCTCACCTACTTTCAAGAACGGCTGCGCTCCGGCTTCAGATTCAGCAGCTATTATGCGCCTTACACCTACACAAAATATGATGCCAATGAGGTGCATTCAGAAGACTTAAAAGCCGCCCCCGACTTGGCCACACTCCCATCAGAAGAGGTGAAAGTCCTTGATGGATATAGCAAGGTGGATAATGGCAGCCGGCTTGATAAGCAAGGAGTGGAACTGACGTTGAGCACTGCACGCTGGCGGCCCATCAGCACGGCACTCACCGTTACGGGCGCGTGGTTCCGCAGCACTTACAGCAACTCGCAGATGCTCTACCAGCCCGTGACAGTGGTGGTGGACAATCAGCCGGTGCGCAACCGCTACATTGGATATTATAATTGCGACGACGGACGCGTGAATGAGCAACTGAACACCAACTTTATGTTCGACACGCAAATCACTCGCTGGGGATTGGTGTTCACCACCAGCGTGCAGTGCATGTGGTATGTGAGTACGCGCCGATTGTGGCAAAACGGTGTGCCCGACAGCTATCTGGATGTGGCCGACGGTGAACTGCACCCCTACACGTCGGCCAGCCGGCAAGACCCCATTTTGCAACATCTTGTGCGCACCTATAATGACCAGCTCTTCTCGCGCCTGACAGTGCCCACGGCAGTCTACATCAATCTGAAGGCTACCAAAATCATTGGCAAGCACTTGAAAGTGGCCGTGTTTGCCAATCGCATGCTCGATTATCTGCCCGACTATAAGAGCAATGGATTGACGGTGCGCCGCATCAGCGATCCCTATTTTGGAATGGAACTCAATTTTACTCTGTAACTATAAAAACTCTCGTGATGAAAAAACTATTCTATATATTTTCTCTCATCGTGCCGCTCATGGTGGCACTAAACGCTTGCGACGACCTGCCGGGCGATGACCAATCGCTTGCGATGATTGTCCCCGAAGTGCATGTGATTTTGCCCGACACGGTGCGCGATGGCCGGGTGGTGAGTGAGCGTTATGAGGTGAGAAACGTGACCACAGGGCGCAAAGCCATTTATTTGAGCAAAGACGACATTGACCTCTCGGTGGGGCTTTATGATGTGAGCTATGAAACCGAGATGCAAATCACGACCCCCGATGGAGGCTTTGACACCCTTCATCTGCAAGCCTACGAGCCATCGGTGCTGATAAGGGAAACAAACCGCACCATCACGCTCACGGCCTATGTCACAAGAAATGCCGATGACTTTATCATCAGCGAGATTTTTTTCACAGGCTCGTTGCGCCCCAACGGCAGCCAGTATTATGGCGATGATTATGTGAAAATTTTCAACAATACCGACCATGTGCTCTATGCTGATGGCCTGACGTTTCTTGAATCGAAATTCGTCACAACCCAAAAATACAACTACACCCCCGATATCATGAGCCAAGCCATGACGGTGCAAGCGCTTTACACCATCCCCGGCAGCGGCAAGGATTATCCGGTGCAGCCCGGCGAAGAGCTTTGGATCGTGGATACCGGCATCGACCACCGGGTGGCCAATGAGAACTCCTTTGATTGCTCAGGAGCCGACTTTGAGTGGTATGATGTTTCGACGCAACCTGCCCACCTCGATATCGACGGGCCGGTCACCAACCTCGACAAGTGGTATTGCTACACGCTCTCTTTCTTCGTGCTTCACAACCGAGGTTTCCGTGCGTGGGCGCTGGCGCGCATTCCCATCGAGAAAGAACAGTATCTGGCCAACTACTCCTATACCTATAACTATATCATTATCGTTCCTGCCGGGGTGTATCCTATGAGCCAAACGGCCTATAAAGTGCCCAACGACTGGATTGTGGATGCCGTGAATTGCAGTGTGGAGGCCGAGCGAGTGTGGAATGTGACCGACCCGTCGCTCGATCGGGGCTGGACTTATTGTGGCACAATGGATCACGACAAGACGCGTTACTTCCACAGCGTCCGCCGTAAAATGCTCTATCTGAAAAATGGCCGTCCTGTGCTGAAAGATACCAATAATTCAACCGAAGACTTCAACCCCCACTGCATTCCGAGTGAAATCGAGAATCAAGGCACCGCCATCGATGTGAATGGCACGCCTTGCACACAACGCACTTGGGACGGCGTAACTCCGCGATGATGAAGATGATGAAACAAACTTTCGTTGTGGCAGCGGTTCTGCTGGGAGCTTTGGTTGCGCAAGGTTTCGCTCCTGATAGCGCCACCGTCATGAATCGCATTGCCTCGCAAGAGAGCGAGCTGCGCACGTTGCAGCAACTCGCTTGGCAAAACCCTGCCGTGAAGCCGCTGCAGCAAAGCTGGGCCTTGAGCAGCGTGGGCGCGTCGTGGCAATCGCGTGACGAGTCGACGGCCATTCAAGCCCAACTGGGCGACCGTGCCACGCTGTGGGCTTTTGATGCCGACACGCACATGAAGCACAACACGGCCACCCTGTGGGGGCATGCCACTTATAACAATGGCCGGCAACACCATGTTTTGTGGAATGAAACATCCCAGCCCGAACTGCTCTATCCCTATCTGCTCGCCGATAGCGTGAATAGTGCCCGCATCAATGTGGAACGTTACGCTTTTGCTGGAGGATATGCCGATTTCAAGGGGCGAATCGCGTGGGGTGCTCATATCTCCTATGAGGCGGGCCTGTATTACCGCCATGTGGATCCGCGCCCACGCAACGTCACTGCCGATCTGCAAGTGGTAGCCGGCATAGGTACCCCCATCATGGGCAGCCATCTTGCCGCTTTGGCATTGAAGTTTCGCAAATACAAGCAAACCAACGATGTGGCCTTTTATAGCGAATTGGGCAGCGACAAATTGTTTCACTTGACCGGCCTTACCAACGATTACGACCGTTTTGCCGGCACAGGCAGCTCCACTTATTATAAGGGCTACGAATGGGTGATAGAAGCCAATGCGCAACCCCTTGCCGGCCGAGGGCTGGCTTTCTCGGCACAGGCTTCTCGTTTTTCATTCGATAATATTCTCACAGCTTTCAACAAGCTGCCCATGGCGCACCTCACTCACCAAGCCGTGCGGGCCGAGGCGGCATGGCTCTCCGAGCATGGATGGGGCCTGCAAGCGCATTCTCACCTTTCGCGCCGGGTGGGTACCGAAAACATCTTTGGCGATGCCGCGGCATCGGTCTATCCCAAGATAGGCAGCCTTGACCTCTATCACGAAAACCGCTTTGATGTGGGCATCGAGGGGGTATGGGAACATGCGATAGGCCGGCAAGCCGGCATCGCACTGCACCCTGCCGTTGATTATCATCACCGAAACGAAACATATAACAATCCTCAAGAACGCTGGCTCGTCAACGACATGACCCTCTCCTTGCGGGCCAAAGGAGCCATGCCTATGGGACGAGCTTTGTGCAACCTGCTGGTGGGTGTCGCGTGGACGGCTCCCACCCAAACCGAGCTCACTTGGAATGGCGTGAAGACCGAGCTTGCCTCACTGCAACGCCTTTTGAGCCGCGATTTCTATTTTGCCAGTCATCATCACACCTCCATCTTGGTGCGCCCGTCGGTAAACCTGCCCGTTGGCAAGGACTTTGCTTTGCAGGCTGCTGTCATGTGGCTGCATGGCAGCTATGTGACCGGTGTACATGCCGATAACGTCAACGCATCGGTGGCATTCATCTTTTAACGAACAACACACCCACAATCGTCATGATAAAATTTCTGAAACCAGTTATCTTCTCTCTTTTGCTGGCGAGTTGCGCAGCCGGCGCGATGGCGCAGGTCGTCGCCGCCGACCCCGAAGTGCGCACCGGCCACCTACCCAATGGACTCACCTACTATGTGAAGCAAAACGGCTATCCGGAGCATCGCGCCGATTTCTTTATCGCCCAGCGTGTGGGCTCTCTGCAAGAAGAAGAGAGCCAGCGGGGCTTAGCACATTTTCTGGAGCACATGTGCTTCAACGGAACCAAGCATTTTCCCGGAAACTCGCTTATCAGCTACATGGAGTCGATAGGAGTAAAGTTTGGAGCCAATCTGAACGCCTACACCTCGACCGACCAAACGGTCTATAACATCAGCAATGTGCCTACCGACCGCCGCAGTGCCCTCGACTCTTGTTTCCTCGTCTTGAGCGATTGGAGCCACGACCTGCTGCTGCGTGGCAGCGACATTGACAATGAACGTGGTGTCATTGAAGGGGAATGGCGGCAGCGCACTGGTGCCAATAACCGTCTGCTCGAAAAAGCCTCACCCGAACTCTATCCCAATAGCCTGTATGGCCGCCGCCTGCCCATAGGCTTGATGAGCGTGGTGAAGAATTTTAAGCACAAGGAATTGCGCAACTACTACAAAAAATGGTATCATCCATCCAACCAATGCATCATTGTGGTGGGTGACATTGACCCCGATTGGGCAGTGGCAAAAATACATGAGTTGTTTGGAAAACTCAAAAATCCTAAAAAATCGGCACCCGTGCTGCCCGTTGCCGTGCCGGCCAACGACGACATCATCTCGGTGGTTCTCACCGACCCCGAGCAGCCCTCCACCAGTGTGCGCCTCATGTTCAAGCATGACGACCTCACTCCTGAGCAACAGATTTCTGAAGCGTTTTTTAGTAACGATTATCTCAAGCACATCGTGGCCTCGATGCTCTCGGCCCGATTTGGCGAAGTGAAGCAACAGGCCAATGCTCCGTTCACTCATGTGGGAGTGGCCGACCGCAGCTACTTCATCAGCAAGACCCGGCCGGCTTTTCAGCTCAATGCCGTGAGCAAGCCCGGACAAGCCGCCGCCACGATGCAATGGATGGCACGCGAGGTGAATAGAGCCTTGACGCATGGTTTCACCGAGGGCGAGCTGCGGCGCGCGCGCCTGAACTATGAGGCCGCTTTAGATAAGCTGATTCGCGACCGCAACAAATATCCCAATACGCAGCTCGCTCGCGATTTCGTGCGTGCATACCTTGAAAATGAGCCTATACCCAGCATGGATGACTATAATGCCATCATGCGCCGCGTGATGAACGGGGTCACTCTCGAAGACGCCAACCAATGGCTGCGCAATGTGGCCGCCAATCGCGACCGCAATGTGGTACTGGTCACCTTCGCCCCCGATAATCAGCAGGCTACACTTCCCTCTCGTCAAGGTCTTGTCGATGCCTATCTGGCAGGCCGCGCCGAGCAAGCCGAAGCCTATGTGGATACACTCAAAATGGGCCAACTGCTCCTTGCCGAGCCGGTGAGCGGCAGCATCGTGGCCGAGGACACGGTGCCCGAATTTGACGCCAAGCGATGGACGCTTTCTAATGGCATGCGCGTGTTGGTGAAAAAAACCGATATCAAACCCGATGAGATAATCATTGCGGGTGCGGGCCCCGGCGGGTTGTCGCAGAACTATCGGGCCGAGGATGCCGCTTCGTTCAAGGCTTTTGGTGCGGTGATGAATGTTTCGGGATATGGCCAGTTCTCGTCCAACGATTTGAAAAAAGTGCTTGCGGGCAAGGATGTGAAAATGCGCACATTCATCAGCAAGACCGAAGAAGGTTTTCAGGGTGCCGCTTCTCGCCGCGACCTCGAAACGGCCATGCAGCTCCTTTATCTCAAACTCACCTCGCCGCAAAAAGATGTGCCGGCATTCAATAATTATCTGGATAATAACCGCAGTCGCATCGCCAATCAGGCTGCCGACCCTAAGTTTGAGTTTGCCGACTCCATCTTTGCCAACGTGTATGGTCATCACCCATTGGGTGGCGAGCGGTTGTCGCTCAGCGAGATTGACCAAGTGGACTACGACCGCATCATGGGGGTGTATAAAGACCGTTTTGCCGACGTGAGCGACATCACTGTGTATCTTGTGGGCGATTTCGATGAAGACTCGTTGCGCCTTGCCACCGAGAAATATCTGGCGTCACTGCCCGGAGCGGGGCGTTTGGAAAAACCTCGCGACATTGGCTACCGTGTGTTTGCGGGCAAACACGATCGCCGCTGGAGCCGTTCCATGCTCACTCCGCAAGATAAAGTGTACTATTTCTGGACGAGCCAGTGCCCCTACAACTTGCGCAACTCTTTGCTCGCACGCATCACGGGGCAGCTCTTCACGGCCATCTTCCTGAAAGAAATCAGGGAAGAGCGGGGGTGGACTTATCATGTGGACACACATTGCAGCATTGCCACCGACCAGAATGGCAGTGACGCGCCCGTCATTTTCATGCCACTCAACGTCACGGTCACTGCCGGAAAAGCCGACGAAACACGGCAAGTCATCGAACAGGCTATTGCCGATGTGGCGGCTCATGGAGTCACCGCCGAGCAGCTCAATAAGGTGAAGAAGTATTTGCGCAAAGTGCATGCCGAGGATCTCGATGACAACACCTACTGGATGGACATGATGCGCAAGTATGTGAAGTTTGGCCTCAACATGGACAAAGACTACACGGCCACGCTCGATGCCATCACGACCGATGACATTCGCCACTTTGTGCGCCAATATATCGCC
>JAFVCX010000122.1 GCA_017478855.1 Muribaculaceae bacterium
AACGATGTTTCTGCTCATAGTTCGTTGGTTTTTAGCGGTTGTGTGGGTGCCGTGCGGGCCGCCCACGTTTTATCAGGCGCAAAATTAACTAAAAATCTTGAATATCTCGCCTGCCGGCAACAAAAGCCGCCATTTTCTTCCTCGGCGGCACGCAAAAGGCCCTGCCGGCTCACCTTTTTTCTTCTTTTGGTCACCGGTGCGTCACTCAGCGCGATGAGCCACCCCATTAGCCCGCCTGAAAATCAGTTTCACTGATAAAATATAGCGTTTCGCTGAATAATAGGGGGGGGTAAAATCACTTTCTGTACTCAAAAAGCGGCTCATTACAACCATTTTCACTACCTTTGCAGCCTGATTATTACTTATTCGCAAGCAAGGCGGTGGCTCCGTCCGCTTGCCTTCTTGCGATTTCGTAGCGATTAATAACTGATTATTACTTACACATAACTGACATTTTTAGACAAATGAACACTTCAATTCATTCAACTATCGTTGCATTGTTGATGCTCACATGCTCCCTCTTTGTGCCGACGGTAGCCTACGCGCAAAGTCACGTCGACATGAAAATCCTCAACGAGAGCGACATCAAGGCACTGCCTGCTGACGTGCAGAACTACACGTGGCCCATCAGCGGCACCAACGCCAACGCTAACACCAGCAGCGTGCTCGACCCGGCCACCGACCCCGCGCAAATGATAGCCCTGCTGCGTCACATCTACATCACCAAAGATTTCCCGGGAATCTATTTTGCCGCTTATGGCGACCCTGACGGCAACTACTTGAACGTGCGCACACGTCCCGTGTTTTATGGCGCGCCCTACTATTATTCCGACAACTCCAATTATAATTTCGACGACCGCTATTCTTATAGCACAAGAAATAGTTGGGGAACAACATACTATACTCGTAACGGATGGTTCAGAAAAAGTCTGTACACCGGCTGGAACATTTCTATTGATGATGAATTTCCGTTTTCGAACAACCGCAGCTATCGGTCAACAGAAACCACCAACTCTTATGGAGAGATCACAAGCAATCCCAATTCCAACAACAACACTCAAACGATTGAAACCATCTACACAAATTCGGGCATGACCTCCACGCCCACCAATCAGCATTTCAAGCCCGACAATGAGGGCTACACTGTGCTATTGGTCCAGATGAAAGACAGCTGGACTAAACCAACAAGCAGCATGTATTCATCCGATTACGCCACCTACGAGCAATTATATAATTTGTTCAGCAATGCTTTTGAGTCCATTCAGCTGATTCCAGAAGGCGTGCGTGTCACCGATAACACCGATGTGATGAATGATGGCGCACTTTTTAACATCAACGCTCAAGATGTGAACAAGTTCTTTATTCTCTCGAAAGGTCAGGCCCGTCTGAATGGTTCCACGCTATCACTGGCTCCTTTTGCACAGATGTATGAGCAATTTAGCCCCAACCAAACGAATGACAGCAAAGGCAAAGAGGATTTCTATACCAACATGGTGCTGAACGGCACACCGCAGGCCATCGTGCACGATTGCAACTCGGTGATTAATAATGGTCACGAGTTTGTGATGTCGGGCAGCGGCGGTTCAGGCAAATATCCTCTTAACAATATGCTGTTTTTTATTCCCGACTATCGTTTGTATTACTGGAAGTCATCATCAGGCAATTATGATGGCCGTATCACCAGCACATCGTATAGCTATGCCACATCAACCACCTATGCCAACTATAATCAAGATCACGCCCCCAAAGTGGTGATGTATAACGTGAAGCTCGAAGCTGAGGCCTCGCAGACCGAGGCGCAGAAAGAGCCGCACAAATACACGGTGACACTCAAATGGAAGTCGAACCTCAACACCTATGCCCCCAGCCTCTATCAGCGCTACTACCTCTATCCCGTGGTGAACGGCAAGCCCGACACCGACCACCCGCTCGTGGCCGAGGGCACACTCTCGAACAGCAAAGATGAGCTCACCTACAGCTATGAGGTGGACCAGATTCCCAGCGGCTACAGCCTCACCTTTGTGGTGCAAGCCTATCCCTTGGAGAAAGTGGGCGATGACTACGAGGATCGCTTCAGCTTGCAGCTCTCCAACAATGCCACCGTGCAGATTCCGGGCTTCGACCAGCAGGAGCGCCTGCAGCTGGTCATCAGCAGCGACTACTTCAGCCAGTATGATGCCGAGAACGAAGTGAACAAATATTGGAACAAAATCCCGATGAACAATGGTGTGGGCACCAGTGTAACCGAAGATTACATCACCGCCGGCACCAATCCTTCCACCTTTAAGTTCTATCGCTACGAGTATGACGACTTGGGCAACGTGGAGGGCGAGCCGCTGCTCTTTGCCAATGTGGTGGTGACCAGCAAGGCTTCTAACCGCATCAACTATCGCATTGACTTGGTGGACGGCACCCAAACCACCGTCGATTCTCAGCAATATCCTGCCACCACAGGCTATTTCACCTATAATGGCAATTACTCGGATGTGGACTTCCGCAACTTCTACATTTGCGACCAGTTCATCGCCTCCACCCGCGAGAACAAGCAGCGCAGCAAGTATGGCTACATCGTGCGCTTTGAAGCCGCCAAAGAATTCGAGATTGAGAAAATCAACCTCGAAACGGGTGAGTTTGTCCGCGATGAGGACGGCAACATCGTGAAGGAGATGACCAAGAACGTGTATAGCAACGAGGTGAACATCCTCGTGCATAAAACCGAGTCGAAACTCAACACCGATGACCTGCACTACTCGTGGAGCGAGGTGCTCAAGGATACCGACCGCCACTTGGATAAAATTTCTGATGTGAAGATGAGCGTGGACTTCAAGCTCTCGCCGCAAAGCGAAATCTTCCGCTACAATGCCAACTATGGCCAAAATGTGCCCACCACCGAGTTTGCCTTCGCGCAAAACCAAGCCGGCTACTACGAGATGAGCGACGGCAATCAGGTGACGGCTCCCGGCACAGGCAGCTTTGTAAACGACCAGATTAAAGTGGGCTCCTCGGTGGGCAACTTCAACCATGTGCCGGTGATTTCGGTGTATCCGCCCAGCCAAGAACGTCGCGACAACAACGAGCGCAACACCTATGGTTGCGACATCAAGACGGCTCCCATTGGCAAGGTGGACGTGAACTTCTGGTATTCAGGAGTGGATGCCCTCGACACCGAAACTAATCCTGAGGCCTATCCCATGATGGACAAGGATGCCAGCGACCTGCGCTATGGCAACTGGAAAGTGGACGACAAGGTGTTTACCTATTACAAGGCTGCCTTGCTGGCCAATGCCACCATGCCCACAGGCTATGAGCCGGTGCTCTACCGCGCATGGCGCGTGATTAAGGACAGTGATGTGCCCACAGGCTACACCGCCCGCGACTTTGTGGGTGAATATTACGCCGACCGTACTGAAAAACGCATCACCACCAATGCCGATGGCGACGTGGATGTGCTCTTCGACGAAATCAATGTGAAAGAGCTGGGCTATACCGAAAACCCCACCAACAATGCCGAGCTGCTCATCCACGAGAACGGCGGCGTGAAGCTGGGTTATGCCTACGTGGACGCTGATGCCGACGCGAAGTTCGGCTACGCCGAGCCGCAGCGCAACGAAACGCGCGGCACTTTCGGTGCCCTGCGCATCAACGACGGCACCGACAATCCGAACAACATCGGGCAATTTGACGCCACCTTCATCGTGCGCGTGTATTACCGCAAGATTGCCGAGGAAACTGGCGGCAATGGGCAGAGCGTGCGTCGCCGCCTCGAACCGGTGGAAGATTCGCAATACTACATCGTGGAGCAAGAAATTCCATGGCAATTCCTGTCGTCGACGGTGGTGACCGGTATCGACGATGTGGATGCCATCCGCACCGTGCACAGCGTGACCTATTACAACGGGTTGGGCCAGATGTCGATGCGTCCCTTCAGCGGCGTGAACATCGTGGTGACCCGCTACACCGACGGCACCACCAGCACCGGCAAGGCGGTGTATTGATGCGGCGGTTATCGTGAACGACCACTAATAATTGCTGATTGCGAAAACAAAATGTCATGAAATCATATCGCCCATCTCCTTGCAGGAGCGTGGTCGATATTGAATAAACTCAGATATGTGTGTGCTGGCTGGGCCGTGAGGCTCGGCCAGCATATTTTTTGGGGGAGGGCCGGCCACCGGATTTGCGAGCCGCGGCAAACGTGGGGTTGGGCATCATTGCGCGTCAAAAAATCATTATTCTTTTGACTTGCGCACGGTTTTCATTATCTTTGCACCCACAAAACCATAACAAACGTCAACTTTCATGACCACTCACCGACCTCAAATACTCATTATCTATACCGGCGGCACCATAGGCATGATTGAGAACCCTGCCACGCACGCGTTGCAGCCATTCGACTTCTCACACCTGATTGACAATGTGCCCAAAGTGAAAAAACTGGACTACGACATCGATAACATCCAGTTTGCGCCGCCCATCGACAGTGCCAACATGAACCCCTCGCACTGGAGCGACATAGCACGCGCCATCGAGGAGAATTATGACCGCTACGACGGCTTTGTGGTGCTGCATGGCACCGACACGATGGCCTTCACGGCCTCGGCACTGAGTTTCATGCTTGAGAACCTGAGCAAACCCGTCATCATCACAGGGTCGCAGCTGCCCATTGGCGAGGTGCGCACCGACGGCGAAGAGAACCTCATCACCGCCCTGCAAGTGGCCGCCGCCACCGACAAGAACGGACGGCCCATGGTGCAAGAAGTGGCCATTCTCTTCAACAACTCACTGTGGCGCGGCAACCGCAGCACCAAAACGAGTGCCGACAACTTCAATGCCTTCAAGAGCTACAACTATCCGCCACTGGCCCGCATAGGGTTGGGCATCACCTTTCACGAAGAGGCTCTGTATCGCTCGCCCTCGAAACGTCCGCTCAAAGTGCGTTACGCCATGGATTCGGCCGTGATTTGCATCGAGTTGAATCCGGGCATGACGGTGGACACCCTGCGCTACCTGCTGGCCACGCCGGGCATCAAGGGCATCGTGCTCAAAACCTATGGTGCGGGCAACAGCCCGAGCGACGCATGGTTTATCGATGCCATTCGCGAGGCCGTGCAGCGTGGTGTGGTGGTGCTCAACGTCACCCAGTGTGTGAGCGGCGGCGTGCACAACACCCTTTACGAAACCGGCAACAGCCTCACTGCCGCCGGTGCCGTGAGCGGACACGACATCACCAGCGAAGCGGCCATCACCAAGCTGATGTACCTCTTCGGCATGGGGCTCTCGGCCGAAGCCGTAAAGACCTACTTGGGATGCGCTTTGTGTGGCGAAGTGACCATTTAATCTCCCCGATAGAGCAAACAACACATTTTATTCCAATACATTTTTTATCTCAATGAAAAAATTAATGATGGCAATGACCATGATGGCTGCGCTCACGGGCGCAGCGCAAACGCCCACAGCGGGCGTGAACCGTGCCGATATGAACCTGAACGTATCGCCCGGCGAGGACTTCTATGAGTATGCCGGCGGCGGCTGGATGAAGGCCAATCCGCTCAAACCCGAGTATGCCTCATTTGGCGTGTTCGACCTCTTGTCCGAGCAAAACCGTAACAACTTGCGCGACCTCTTCACCGACCTCGCCAAGACCAAGCACCACGCAGGCAGCGTGGGCCAAAAAGTGACCGACCTTTACAATATGGCCATGGACAGCGACCGCCTGAACCGTGAGGGAGCCGCACCGCTGAAGAACGACCTCAACGAAGTGGCCGCCTTCAAGAAGGCGCAACTCACCGCTTTCCTTGCCAAGACGCACCTCACGCTGGGCAACCCGTTCTTTGGCATAGGTGTGGAAACCGACTTGAAAAACAGCGACATGAACGCCATGTGGATGAGTGCGGGCACCAGCGGTCTGCCCGACCGTGACTACTATCTGAACACCGATGCCGACAGCAAGAAAATACAAGCTGCCTATCGCGACTACCTCACCAAGATGTTTATGCTCTGCGGCTACACCAAAAAGGCCGCACTGCGAGCCACCAAGACCATCTACGACATCGAGTATCAGTTTGCCGAAGCCAAGATGAGCCGCGCCGAGGCACGCGACTACAACAAACTCTATAACATACGCACCATCGACCAGTTGCAAGCCGATTACCCCGCCATTGAGTGGCGCGAATACTTCAACCTCATGGGAGTGCCCCAAGTGGAATGGGTGATACTGGAGCAGCCCAAAGTGATGGAGGTGGCGCAGAAGCTCATGACCACCCTCACCGAACAACAGATGCGCGACTACTTTGCCGGCGAGGTCATCACACGCTCCACCGGCTATCTGAGCGACGAGATTGGCGAAGCCGCCTTTGACTTCTACGGACGCACCCTGAGTGGGCAGAAAGAGCGCAAAGCCCGCTGGAAACGCGCATTGAGCGTGCCCAACGGCCTGCTGGGCGAAGCCGTGGGCGAACTCTATGTGGAGAAGTATTTCGCGCATGGCAGCAAAGAGAAGATGATGAAGCTCATCACCAATCTGCGCAAGTCGCTCGCTGCTCACATTGCCGCTCTCACTTGGATGGGCGACACCACCAAGGTCAACGCACTCGTCAAGCTCAACTCTTTCACCGTGAAGATTGGCTATCCCGACAAATGGCGTGACTACAGCGGCCTGAATGTGGATCCGCAACTCTCGCTCTACGACAACATCAAAGCGGCCACCATCTATGAAACACGCCGCAACCTCAACAAGATGGGCAAGCCCGTCGATAAGGACGAGTGGGGCATGACACCGCAACCGGTGAACGCCTACTACAACCCCACCACCAACGAAATCTGCTTCCCGGCAGCCATTTTGCAACCACCTTTCTATGATGTGAATGCCGACGATGCCACCAACTATGGAGCCATCGGTGTGGTGATTGGCCACGAGATGACGCACGGATTTGACGATCAGGGCCGCATGTTCGACATGGCCGGCAACATGACTGACTGGTGGACTGAGCAAGATGCCACTCAATTCAAAGAATTAGCCGAGAAACTTGCCGCACAGTTCGATGCCATCGTGGTAGTGAAAGATGAGCATGCCAACGGGCACCTCACGCTGGGCGAGAACATCGCCGACCAAGGTGGCTTGCGCATTGCCTATGATGCCTTCCGCCAAACCCAGCAGTATAAAGATAACCAGCTGAAAGACGGGTTCACGCCCACGCAGCGTTTCTACCTGAGCTACGGACGTATCTGGGCCGAGAACTCCACCGAGGAGGCTATCTTCCAGCAAACGAAGAGCGACCCTCACTCCATTGGCCGATATCGCGTGAACGCCACCTTGCGCAACATCGACACCTTCTTTGATGCCTTTGGCATCAAGAAAGGCGACAAGATGTGGCTCGATCCCGCCGACCGCGCCATCATCTGGTAAGCGCGTGAGAAATCATCATCACAGATAAAACAAGTTGGGTTGCCCGGCACTTGCCTCGGCAACCCAATGTTTTTTCAAAGTGCCTCATCCTCGTGAGGCAGGAATGCAGCAGGAGATTACAGGTATTTGTCGCCAAACTTCTGTTTCACCTCATTCACATATAGCCTGATTTTTTGCTCCTCGCTCTTGGGCACAATCAGCAATGCGTCGTCCACATCGGCAATGATGTAGCCGTTCAATCCCGATGCCACCACCAGCTTATCGCCTCGCACGGCCACCACATTGTCGCGGCTGCCAAAGAACAACGCTTGGCAACCACGCGTCACATTGCCCTCGGCATTCTTGGGTGAGTTCTCATAGAGCGAGCCCCATGTGCCCAAGTCGCTCCAGCCAAAGTCCACGCATTCCACATATACATTGGGAGCCTTCTCCATAACGGCGAAGTCAATCGAGATGTTGGGGCATGACGGGTAATTTTCGTTGATGAATTCCACCTCAGCCGGCGTGCCATAGGCTTCTTGTCCGCGCTCAAACACGGCCTCAATGTCGGGGGCATAAGTCGCCATGGCATCGATGATGGTGCGCGCGCGCCAAAAGAACATACCCGAGTTCCAGAAAAACTCGCCCGTTTGCAAAAACACTTTAGCCAATTCTTCATTGGGCTTCTCGGTAAAGGTTTTCACCTCGCTGAAGTTGTCGTCGACGGCGTTGCCCACCTGAATGTAGCCGTAGCCCGTTTCGGGGCGGTTAGGCTTGATGCCCATCGTGAGAATAGCGTCATGACCACCAATGAAGTCAAACGCCCGCTCCACGGCCACGCGGTATTCATCAGTTTTCAGAATCAGGTGGTCGCTGGGGGCCACCATGATTTGCGCGTCAGGATTTAGCGAGGCGATGTGATGAGCCGCCCACGCGATACAGGGGGCTGTGTTGCGGCGAGCCGGTTCCAGCAAGATCTGTTCCGGCTTGATGTGCGGCAGCTGCTCATGAATCAGGCCGGCATATTGTTCGTTGGTCATCAAGATGATGTTTTCGAGCGGCACTACTCCCTCAATGCGGTCGACCGACATTTGCAGCAGGCTGCGGCCTGTCCCGAAGAAATCAAGGAACTGCTTGGGTCGATCAGCGCGGCTGTAAGGCCAGAAACGACTGCCCACACCGCCACACATAATCACACAATACCTATTTTCGTTTTTCATAAGTCAGGTTGGTTTTAGGATTTCGTGGGTAAAGGTAATCATAAAAACTTTCTCCGCCATCTTTCAAAATGGTTTTTCACGTTAAATAACAAGAAAAAAACAGCTGCTCGTTGTACGAGCAGCTATATCGTTTCTGCAATCTTGCCATTTGTGTACCTCCGCAGGGAATCGAACCCTGATCTAAGGTTTAGGAAACCTTTGTTCTATCCGTTGAACTACAGAGGCAGCCTAAAAAGAACTTGCAAAGGTACGTTTTTTTGTGCAACCGGCAAAAATGCGTTTCACTATTTTGTGTCAGAACTTATAATCCACACCCACGCCAAACACCTTGTTCGTGCGGGAATACACATCGGTGCCGGCCATAGTCGTGTTGCAGTAGCCCGGATTGCCCGCTTCCACATTCTTGGTATAGTCGCTATAGGTGGTCCAGAAGTAGCCCACGTTCAAACGCAATTTCTCACTCAAATTCACTGCGCCGCCCAATCCTATCGAATAGCTGTCGCACGAAAACGCGGTGTGCGTCTGGAAATCATCGGCCAGACCATAATCAGTGCGCTGGAAACCCGTGCTCACGGTGAACGTTTTGTTGATATCCCACTCAATGCCGGCCAGCACCTCGTTGGTGCCACGTTTCAGAGCTTTTTGCTTGTCGCCGGCCATCTCGGCCCGCTTGTCATCAAAGAAATGATACTCAATGGTGCCGCGCAGTTTGCCGGGAATGAACTCATAACCTGCGGCCACATAGAGGATGGCCGGAAGGTCGCTGGGCGTGTTCACGCCATCTTGATAATCGGCCATCGCGCCTTCAAAGGTGGCTGGCGTCACATCGAGCTGTTTGGTGTCGTTCTCAATATTAAGATTCGTCTTAAACTCATACTTGGCGGCCAGCGTCAGCCCACGCCATTTGTAGTCAATACCCACGATGGGTGTCACACCCCACCCCGTCTGGTCGCAGTCCAGCGCAATGCTGGCAAGCTGACCCTCAGGAGCCATTTGCGCCAGCGTGGCACCCAAATCGGGTCGCAACGCGGCAATTTGCTGGATGGTGGCCAGCACCTCAGGGTTCAACCCCACATTCACATGCCCTTTATAGTTGCCGCTGAAGTAGTTCATGCGAAAGCCCACATAGCCGCTCCAATGGTTATTCAAGCGATAGGCAGCTCCCAACTGCCCTCCATACACGATTTGCGTGCCTTTCATGGCACTATTGATGCCATATGAATCCGGTGTCATGGGCAGCAACTGGCTCACGGCCGGCAAAGCGAGCAGCGGTGCCAGCTCAGGATTTTGTGACAGAGCGGCCTTCAGTTGCGCCGTCTGAGAATAGATACCCGTCATCACAGCGGCATCAAACATGGACAAACCATGAGCAAAAGAGCATTTGCCGCCACCACCCGTGATGCCAAAGAAGCCCGAAAGCGCCCAGCGGTCTTTCTTATACACCGCATAGGCCGACGGCAAAACGGGAGCCGATGCCGTGCCTTTATATTTGCGTTGATGATTTTCTTCGGGAAACAAGGGGAATGTGGCCAGCACATTACGCGTTTGGAATGCGCTTTGGTTGTTTAGCGAGAGCGACCATCCCTCATGCTTGATCCAAGCCGTGCCGGCCGGATTGGTGTACACCGCATCAATCTCGGTGGAAGCTCCACGCGCCAGCATGCGAGCGAACGATATGTGATGGTTGGTGTTGGTGAGCAGTCCGCCCGCCTGAGCGTTAATTGTCACAATCGCGCTTGCGAGCAAAAAAATGATTTTTTTCATGTTGCTTATTCTTAATGATTAGATTAGGTGTGCGAAGTTACGGCACATTTCGCAATTAGTGTCCTGAATTTCGAAAAAAAATGTCCAAATCTGCCCAAAAGAGCAAAATGTTACATTTTTTAACCATCAAAAAATGTTAACGTGACTAAATGATGCACCATCAGCAATCATAACAAAAAAGAGCGCGAAATCGCGCTCTTTTTTGTTGTGGTGACTTTTCCAATCACATCAAGTGAGAGAAATCAGCCTTACGCATATCGCCTTCTTTGGCCAACGCACTGTGGAAGGCCAGTGCCGTGTCGGGGTTCATCTTGATGTGGCCGCCCTTCGACAAGTGCAGGTAATCACGCAGCAAGGGGCGATAGATGGGATGAGCCGCCTTTTCGATGATTTCCTCGGCCGATTGGATGGGGTCTTTAAAGCGCAAGTCGGCCACGCCCTGATCGGTCACAATGATGTCCACCGAGTGTCCTGTGTGGTCGCAATGGGTCACCATAGGAACGATGGTACTGATGCAATCGTCCTTCTTGATGGACGGGCACAGGAAGATGCTCGTGTAGGCATTGCGCGTAAAGTCACCCGAACCGCCAATGCCATTCATCAGGCGAGTGCCGCTCACGTGCGACGAGTTGATGTTACCATATATATCAGCCTCAATGGCTGTGTTCATCGAAATCACGCCCAAGCGGCGGATGATTTCGGGATGGTTGCTGATTTCACTGGGACGCATGAGCAGCTTGTCGTGCAGCTCAGGCTTGGCAAAGAACTCCATCATCGCATCGTGCGAGAAGGTCATCGAGCATGTGCTGGCAAATTTGCAGTGACCCGATTCAAGCAACTTCAGCACGCTGTCTTGCACCACTTCGGTATACATTTCAAAGGCCGGGATGTCCTCGCTATGCTCCAACGCGTCGAGCACGGCATTGGCAATGTTGCCCACGCCACTCTGAATGGGAAGGAAACTGCTGGGAATGCGACCCTGCTTCATCTCGTTCACAAGAAATTCGCACACGTTCTCACCAATCTTGCGAGTCACGTCGTCCACCGGAGTGAAACCACTGCTCATGCCCAATGGCATGGAAGTGCGCACCACGCCCAGCACCTTTTTGGGGTCGACGTGGGCCGTGACTGTACCGGCGCGGTCGCTGGCATGATAAATGGGAATTTCACGGCGCATAGGAGGATCGAGAGGCACGTAAATGTCGTGCAACCCGCGAATTGACTCCGGAATTTGGTCGTTCAGTTCAATTATCACTTTGTCGGCCATTTGCAGCCAAGTGGGTGTGTTGCCCACAGCTGTGCCCAAAACGAGTTCGCCATCATCAGTAATGCTTTGCACCTCCACGATGGCGATATCCATCTTGCCATAGAAGCCATAACGGAATTCCTGAGCCATTTCGCTCAAGTGGCGGTCGTTATAGTGCAGCTCATCGGCATTGATGCGCTTGCGCAACTCGGGCAGCGACTGGTAGGGCGCGCGGAAGTTGATGGCATGCTCACGCGAGAGGGCACCATCGGTAAAATCGTTGGTCGAGGCTCCGCTAAACAAGTTGATTTTGAACTCACGGCCTGCCTCATGCTCATTGTGGGCTTTAGCGGCGATGGCGGGGGGCACCACCTTGGGGTTGCCCGGCACGGTGAAACCGGAAACGCCCACGTTCATGCCATTCTGCACAAAACTGGCGGCTTCTTCCGGGGTAAGAATCGGATAGATCATTGTTGTTTGTATACTTATATTAAAATTGGTTTTCCGAAAAACACCGCAAAATTACGCATTGCCCCATAAACCACCAAACAAAACCACCACTATTTTCAATCGTTATTTCAGCCCGGCAGGCACAGTTGGGCCAAGTCATTCCAAAATCGCGGGTAACTTTTGTTCACCACTTCGGCATCGGCAATGGTAAGCCCGGAGAAACGAGTGGCGGGCAGCGTCATGGCCATAGCGATGCGGTGATCGCCATGAGTGGTCACCACAGGTTGCGGCATGGGCTCACAGGTGGCAAAATGCCAGCTCATGGCCTCGTTGCCCTCGATGGTGACGAGGTAGCCCACTTTTTTCAGTTCTGTTCGCAAGGCCTCCATGCGGTCACTCTCTTTATGGCGCAAGGTCGATAATCCCGTCAGTCGCCATGGGCGGCCCATCAGGCACAGCAACACCGCCAGCACCGGAGCAAGGTCAGGTGTGCCGGTCAGGTCGGCATAAGTTGAACAGCAGCATTCAGCCATGCGGCAGGCCGAAGCCGTGACTTGTCCCTCGGCACCCCACTGCACTTCCACGCCCATTTGCCGCAAAATCTCCACTATGCGGGCATCGCCTTGCAGACTTTCTTTTTGCAGTCCATATAACTTCACTTGCGTGGCCGGCAGCAGCACTTGCAACGCCAGCCAAAAGGCGGCGGCACTCCAATCGCCCTCCACATCGACGATAGCCGGCACATATTTTCCGGCCGCCACCTCCAATCCATTTCCTCGCCACGTTCCACGCACGCCAAATCGTTCCATCAGTCCCAATGTCATGTCGATGTAGGGAGCTGAAACCACATGGTCTGTAAGAAAGAGCCGCAGCCCTCCCACAAGGGGAGCCACCATCAGCAAGGCCGAAACGAATTGCGAACTCACGTCGCCACGCATCGTCACTTCGCCGCCATGCAGCGTGCGGCCCACCACCCGCAGGGGAGCATGCCCCTCCGCACGCAGGCAGTTCACGGTGGCTCCCATCGTGCGCAGGGCTTCTATCAGGGGTCGCATGGGACGCTCGCACAGGCGCTCATCGCCGGTGAGTGTCACGTCATGGCCAGGCATGGCGGCATGATAAGCCGTGAGAAAGCGCAGCGCGGCACCCGCCCGCCCCACATCAATGTGGCCTTCAGTCACGGCCAAACCGCGTCGCAGGGCCTCTATGTCGTCGCACGAATCTTGAGCGTCCATCTCCACCGTTCCGCCACCCAACGCCTGCAGCATCAGGGCGCGGCAGGCAATGCTCTTCGATGCCGGCAGTCGCACTTGCGCCTGCCCATCGCGCAAAAAAGTGATGGATTTATTCATAGCCGCATTGTCGTTTTTTGTGTGTTCATCAAAATCGGCGCAACGCGATGAGCCATCTTGGGTTCGGCCCACTCCACATCGTCGCGCTCAAGTTCAGGTAATCTGGCAAGTTTCAATGCGAGCGCAGCAAAGCTCGGAGTTCGGCCACTCCCTCAGTGGCCTTTTTGGGAATCACATGCACCCACGAGGGCACTTTGGCAGGATTAGGGTCTATGTAGTAGATTTCAGTTTCTTGCCGGGCACACTGGATGAGGCTTGCGGCAGGATACACCACCAGCGAAGTACCGATCACGACAAAAATATCGGCTTGCTGCACAAGCGACATGGCCGGCTCAAAATTAGGCACAGCCTCACCAAAAAACACAATATGTGGCCGCACCGGGTCGCCATAGGGGTCACGAGTATCCACCGTGGTCGTCAGTCCCTTGTCGGTGAGCTGGTCGCAGGGCAGCTGATACACGCGGTCCTCGCGGCGCATGGAGCGAACTTTCATCAGCTCGCCATGCAGGTGCAGCACATGCGATGAGCCGGCGCGCTCGTGCAGGTCGTCCACATTCTGCGTGATAATCTGCACGTCATAGTCACGCTCCATTTCGGCCAAAGCCACATGGGCGGCATTAGGCTTCACACCTTCGGTCATTTTGCGGCGCATGTTGCTGTAGAACTCGTGTATGAGCTTCGGGTTCCGGGCAAAGCCCTCGGCACTGGCCACTTCCATCACAGGATAGTTGTTCCACAGGCCTCCGGCATCACGATAAGTCATCATTCCACTCTCAGCACTGATTCCCGCACCACTCGACACCACCAATTTCTTTCTGTCGCTTGTCAACATGATTTTTTGTTGTGAATTATTCGTAAAATCCACGCAAATATAGGAAAATTTTTCTACTTTTGCGAGTTGTTTTCTCAACAAAAGATTTTTAATTCATAAAATGGATCGATTAAGTTACGCTTTAGGCCTGAGTATGGGCCATAATTTCTTGGGTTCCGGCATTCAGGAACTCAATATCGATGAGTTTGCGGCAGGTTTGCGTGCCGTGTATGGTGCAGAAGAAAAAAAGATGACTTTCGAGGAAGCCAAGCAAGTGGTTACCGACTTCTTTAGCAAACTCGAAGAAACAGGTGCCGAGATGAATGCCAAATTAGGCAAAGAATTTCTCGACAACAATGCCAAGCAAGAGGGCATCCACGTCACCGCAAGCGGTCTGCAATATCAAATCGTGAAAGAAGGCAACGGCCCCAAGCCCGGCATCAACGATGCCGTCACCGTGCACTACACCGGACGCCTTATCGACGGTACCGTCTTCGACAGCTCAGTGGAGCGTGGCGAGCCGGCCACCTTTGGGGTGGGTCAGGTGATTCCCGGATGGGTCGAAGGCCTGCAAATGATGAGCGAAGGCTCGGCTTGGCGGCTTTTCATTCCCGCCGAGTTGGCCTACGGAAAACACGGCACGGGTCCTATCCAGCCCAATTCCACTCTCATCTTCGATGTGCAGTTGATTAAAGTGCAGAAAAATAACAAATAATCCAATAACTACATTTTATTAGAACCAACATGAAAAAGATTTTCGCAATCGCTCTCGTTGCCGCTATGGCAATGAACATGATGAGCTGCAACGAGAAGAGCAATGCCGCTATGGGCCCCATGACCGACTCGGTGAGCATTGGCTTCGCTGAAATGCTGGGCAAGGCTTTCAACGCCCAGTCACGAATGGACTCCACTCTCGACAAAGATGCCTTTATCAAAGGTATGAAAGCTGCCCTCAACGCCGACACCGCACAAAGCTATATGGCCGGCATGCAAATGGGTCTGCAACTCGTTGGGCAAATCCAGCAATGGCAAAAGGACGGCATTGGCTTCGATGCCAACACCTTCATGACCCGCTTCGTCAAATAGTTTAATGCCGACTCTGTTGCCACGCAACAAGAGATTCAGAACCTGCAAAACAACTTCCAAATGCTCGTGATGCGCGCGCAAAAAGCTGCTCGTGAAAACAATCCCAAATACATCTAGAACAAAAAGGCCGGTGAGGCTTATGTGAACAAAAAAGCTGCCGAGGCAGGCTACAAGAAGACCGAAAGCGGTATCGTCTATAAAGTCATCACTGAGGGCGCAGGCGAGAACTTCACAGATGGTCAGAACATCCTCACCAAATACAAAGGCATGCACATCGACGGCAAGGTCTTCGACGAGAGTCAAGAACCCGTGGCCTTCAATACTAAGGGCGTTATCGCAGGTTTCGCCGAGATTCTCAAACTCATGAAACCCGGCATGAAGGTTGAGGTCATCATCCCCAGCGAGCTGGCATATGGTGCCGATGGCAGCCAGAATCCTATGACGGGCGAAATGACCATTGAGCCCAACGAGACCCTCGTTTTCGAAATGGAAACAGTAGGTGTTCAACCCGAAAAGCAGCCCACCAAATAACAAAGGCAAGGTTTCACAGGAGGGCAATTCCCTCTATCCCTAACCGAAACCAACAAAAAGGATGTGTCAATTTTGACACATCCTTTTTGTTGGATAACTCTTTATTTCAATTCCTGACGCAAACAGTACTGGTTGCGGAGTTGTTCAAAGGATTCAGGGCGGCCGCGCAGCAGGTCAGTATCGGCGAGAGGGTCATAGCTCCGCATGATGGCTTCTAACGTAACGCCGGCAGCCCCGGTAGCGGGTTCTTCAATGTGCGGCACAGGCAACCGCCATCCATAATGGCGATTCAAAGCGGTTATCATCATGGCCGATGCCCGCGCCTTGCCCTGTGACGAATAGCCGGCTATGTGAGGCGTGGCCACCAAAGCGCGACGCAGCAGTGTGGCGTTGGGGCGCGGCTCTGTTTCCCAGCAATCAATGGCGAGGTCGCCCCGCCACGACAATAGGGTGGTTTCGTCCACGATGCCTCCGCGGGCGGCGTTCAAGAGCAGCCGGCAGCGTGGCATGCTCTGCATGGTTTCATCGTTCATCAAGTGCCACGTGGGCCATGGCCCACGTGTGGTGAGTGGAGTGTGCAACGTGAGCACGTCGCACTGAGCAAGCACATCTTTCAGGGCAACGAAGCGGTCGTTGCCCTCGCGGCCGGCTCGCGGAGGGTCGTTGAGCAAAATCTTAAAGCCACATTCCTGTGCCCAACGGGCCACAATGCTTCCCACATGCCCCACGCCCACGATGCCCACGGTAATGTCGTGTGTGGCGGCAAGGCCTCGCTTTTTCATCCACACCCCCATGCTTGCAAGCACCCATTGAGCCACAGCCGGAGCGTTGCAGCCCGGAGCGCTCACCACCTCAATGCCCTGTCGGGCACACCAGTCAAGATCGAGGTGGTCGGTGCCTATGGTGGCTGTGGCCACCAGCCTCACGGCGCTTCCCTCAAGCAGTTCACGGGTGCAGCGAGTGCGAGTGCGCACCACCAGTGCATCGGCATCACGCACTTCTTCGCGAGTGATGGCAGCGGCAGGCAGATAGCGCACATCAGCTTCGGCTTCAAGCACACCCTGCAAGTAAGGAACACGTTCATCCACAACGATTTTCATAGCGCACTATCACAGCAAAAAGGCCGATACGCCCACCATAAGAGCCACCACAAGAATGCTCCCACTCAAAATGTAACGCTTGGGATGGGTGCTCAACGTCATGGTGTGACCCATTTGAATGGCAAGGCACAAGTTGAGCATGGGCAGGTAAAGCGCAAGGTCGTGATAATCGACACACATGGCCACCACACACAGCAGAGTCACCACGATAAAGAACGCGTTATACACGCGAAATTGAAGCCGATAATTAATGATGGTCATCAGATTGACGATCGTCAGAGCTATTGCCAGCACAACCGTCACAGCCGACCAACCTACCAGCAAGCGCACCTGCGACAGCTCCAGTGTGTCCCACACGGCATGAATCTCCAGCGGATTGAAATCTCGCACGGGATTCACAAGCCCCAGCCCCAACACAATCCAAAAAGGAGTAATGAGGCCCAGCAAAGCAGCGATAAGGCTCTTGAAGCCAAATGCCCGCATATAAATAAAGCCCAGCACAAAGGCCGGAATGAGAACCACTGCCGCCCATTGCCACATGCTCACCGTGGCAAGGATGGTCATAGTGAGGTAAATGCGACCCTGCGAATGCCTGTTCTCATAAGAAGCGAAGAGTGCCAGCGTGCCCAGCGCGAGCATCAGGCACAACAGTGTGCCCGTGTTTAACGCACCCACCAAGAGCGGTGTGGCCAGTTGCAGCACAAAGAAGGCCGACACATATATCATGGTGTAGCCTCGCAAATAGCTAAATAGTTTGTTGTTGAGCATCATCAGGGCAGCAATGCCCACGATAAGTGCCACATTCACAACAGCCGACGCATAAGGCATCGAACTTAACGTGGCAGGCATCTCAAAAAAGATGCCCGTACCGGCCTGTGCCGGTGGCAACAGCGGCGCGACGAGCAGAGCCATCAGCAGCATGGCACAGCCGGCCAGCCACATGAAGCCTCTCCCATTCAGGAAATCAAGCCATTGTTCGTCACGCGCCATCGTTCTCTCTGTTAATTCAAGTCAAAACCAATGTCCCTGCGATGGTAGGCGTGGGCAAACTTGATTTTTGCCACGTTGGCCATCGAGCGTTGCAGAGCCTCTTCTTTGTCGTTGCCATAGCTGGTCACGGCCAGCACACGACCGCCGTTGGTCACGATGCGCCCCTCGGCATCAGTGCCGGTGCCCGCGTGAAACAGCAAGCTGTCGGCCACTTCGTCCAAGCCCTCAATGACGAAGCCCTTCTCGTAGTGTTCGGGATAGCCGCCGCTCACCATCATCACCGTGACGGCATAGCGCGAATCAATCTCAATCTCTTGGCCGTCGAGCATGCCGGTGGCAGTGGCTTCGAGCAGAGCAATCAAATCATTTTTCAGGCGGGGCATCACGCTCTCTGTTTCAGGGTCACCCATGCGCACATTATATTCTATCACATAGGGGTCGCCCTCCACTTTGATTAGCCCGAAGAAGATGAAACCCTTATAGGGAAGTTGTTCCTTTTTCAAGCCGGCCACGGTGGGTTTGATGATGCGGTTCTCCACCTTTTGCATAAATTCGTTATCGGCAAAGCTCACCGGTGACACCGAGCCCATGCCGCCGGTGTTCAATCCGGTGTCGCCCTCACCAATGCGTTTATAGTCTTTAGCAACCGGCAGCATGCGATAATGCTCACCATCAGTCAGCACAAATACCGAGCACTCAATGCCTTGCAAAAATTGTTCGATAACCACCATGTTGCCTGCCGCACCAAATTTGCCATCGAGCATGTCGCGCAACTGCCGGCGTGCCTCGGCGGCATCGGGCACAATGAGCACGCCCTTGCCGGCCGCAAGGCCATCGGCCTTGAGCACATAAGGCGGTTGCAGCGTGTCCATGAATGCGAAGCCTTCTTCGATAGTCGCCGCTGTGACACTCAAGTGTCGCGCTGTGGGTATTCCGTTGCGCAACATGAATTCTTTGGCAAAGTCTTTGCTGCCTTCAAGCTGTGCGCCGGCTTTCGAGGGCCCCACCATGAGAATGTGTCGCAATGCGTCATCGTTTTGAAAATAATCCACGATGCCTGCCACCAGCGGGTCTTCATTGCCCACCACAATCATTTGAACGTCATGAGCAAGCGCCGCCTGAGCCACGGCCTCAAAATCGGTGGGCTTCACTTGGGGCAACAAAGTGGCATAAGCGGCCATACCGGCGTTGCCCGGAGCCACATATAGCGTGCCCAAGCGTGGACTTTGGCTCAACTTCCATGCGATGGCGCATTCGCGACCACCCGACCCCAGCAGCAGAATATTCATTTTCATAATTAAAAACTTGACAAATTTTGACAAAAACCGTTTTTCGCAAGTTGTCTGATTCTGACAACTATTGTTTATTCATCCAAGTCGCGACGCTTCCAGCTCTTGCGACGACCATGAATGATAGGCACCTCTTTGTCGGCTCCCAATCGAGGGCCGTGGAAAGACTGTGTGCGGGGAGAGCGGCTGCGGCCTCTCTCATCGCCATCCTCGCGGCGGAAACGCGCAGGGCGGTCACCATCACGGCGGGGACGCTCGCCATCCTCGCGGCGGAAACGGGTAGGACGGTCACCATCGCGGCGGGGGCGCTCGCCATCCTCGCGGCGGAAACGCGCAGGGCGGTCATCATCACGGCGGGGGCGCTCGCCATCCTCGCGGCGGAAACGCGCAGGGCGATCAGCATCACGACGGGGATGCTCGCCAAACGTTTCACGGAAGCGGGGGCGTTCACCGCCTCGCTCGGTGGCACGATTTTGGAAGTCGTGGTTGCGAATGCTCTCGCCACGGCCTCGCATTTCATTGTATTTACCGTCGAAAATCACATATTCACGCAGCTCACACTCAATTGAGCCGTTGACCAGCGGATATTTTACACTGGGTTTCAAAGCTATTTGGTCAAAAAGTTCGCCATCATTGGCAATTACCCACGCATGATAACCCTTGAACACAAACTTCAGTTTCTGCCCCAGCAAAGAATAAAGACTCTCATCGGCACGCAAACGCACATCATAGGGCGGGTTGGTAATGAGTGTGCCATGCTCCGGCACCTCCTGAATGTCGGCCAAGTCGCGCATCTCCAGTTCCACCATGCGAGCCACACCGGCACTTTTCACATTGGCACGCGCAATGGCCACCGACTTGGCATCGATATCCGACCCATATATTTTATGCTGGAATTCGCGTTCGCCCGAGTCGTCATTATAAATGGAGCTAAACAGGTCGGCATCATAGTCGTCCCATTGCTGGAAAGCGTAGTGCTGCCTGAACACGCCGGGATTGATGTTGGCCGCAATCAGTGCCGCCTCCACCAAGAACGTGCCCGAGCCGCACATCGGGTCCACCAAGTCGGTCTGGCCATCCCAGCCGGCCAACTTGATGATGCCGGCGGCCAGCACCTCGTTGATGGGTGCCTCGCCCTGCCCTTTGCGCCATCCGCGCCGGTAGAGCGGCTCTCCACTCGAGTCAAGCGAGAGGGTCACCTCATTGCCATTGATGTGCACATCGATGTGGATATCAGGATTGGTCACTCTAATAGAAGGGCGCTTGCCGTCGCGCTCCATAAAGAAGTCGGCAATAGCATCCTTCACACGATAGGTCACGAAGCGAGAATGGCGAAACTCCTCTCCATGTGTGGTAGAGTCGATGGCAAACGTGCTGTCCACATTCAGAATCGTGCTCCAGTCATAGGTTTTCACCTGTTCATACAGGTCATCGGCACTGCTCGACTTAAATTTATAAAACGGCTTGAGTATGCGCAATGCGGTTCGGCAGCAGAAATTGGCCTTATAAAGCAGTTCCTTGTCGCCCATAAACGACACCATTCTAACACCTTGCATCACATCTTGCGCCCCTAAAGCACGCAATTCATCGGCGAGCACGCCCTCCAATCCTTGAAAGGTCTTTGCCACCATTTCGAAATTCTCATTCATCACTTCAAAAAAACTTGTGGTTTAGTGGGTGCAAAGTTACAAAAAAACGAGAGCAGGACAAAAGGAAAACTTGTTTTTCTTTGTTTTGCCGAGTGAAAGTAACTTCGGCGCAGCCAACGTTACGAAAAATCGGGCACATGACTATTGTGTGCCTCAAAAAAAAGTTCTACCTTTGCATCCAAGTAACATCTCATTGCATTTCATTAACCTCAAAAATAAAACTATGATGAAGAAAATCTTCGCATTGGCAGTAGCGGCAATGGCCGCCACTGCTGCGCTTCATGCAGTCACGCCGCTATGGATGCGCTATGCGGCCATCTCGCCCAACGGGCAGGAAATCGCTTTCTGCTACAAGGGCGACATCTACAAGGTGGCGGCCACCGGCGGCAATGTCATGCAACTCACCACCCAGTCGAGTTATGAGATGAACCCTGTGTGGAGTCCTGACGGGCAATACATCGCTTTTGCCAGTGACCGCAAGGGCAATATGGATGTATATGTAATGCCCGCCTCCGGCGGCGCGCCCACACGACTGACCAGCAACTCGGCCAACGAAACTCCTTGGGCATTCAGCCCCGACGGCAAGTATGTCTATTTCTCGGCGGCCATTCAAGACCCGGCCAGCAGCGCGCTCTTCCCCAGTGCTGCCTTGACCGAATTGTACAAAGTGCCTGTGACCGGCGGACGCACCACCCAAGTGCTGGGCACTCCGGCCGAGGAGGTGAAGTGGGACAGCAAAGGCAAATTCATGGTCTATCAGGACCGCAAGGGCGGCGAGGATCCCCTGCGCAAGCACCACACCTCCAGCATTACCCGCGACCTGTGGATGTATGACACCACCACCGGCAAACACACCAACCTCACCAACCATGCCGGCGAGGACCGCAGCCCCGTGCTCAGTGCCGACGGCAAGACGATGTATTTCCTGAGCGAGCGCGACGGTGGCTCAATGAACGTCTATCAGATGCCTGTGGCGCAACCCGGTTCGCTCAAGGCTGTCACCACGTTCAAGACTCACCCGGTGCGCTTCCTCTCAGTGGCCAATAACGGTACCCTGTGCTACACATGGGATGGCGAAATATACACTCAAACACAGGGCGGCAAACCCGCAAAAGTCAAGATTGACCTATTTCACGACGATAGCGAGCAAATCAGCCGCACGACCGCCAGTAGTGGTGCCACCAGTGCCACAGTGTCGCCCGACGGCAAGCAGGTGGCGTTCATTGCCCGCGGCGAGGTGTTTGTCACCTCAGTGGACTATGCCACCACCAAGCGCATCACCGACACCCCGCAGGCCGAGAAGTGGCTCTCATGGGGCAGCGACAACCGCACCCTCTACTACGCCACCGAGCGCAACGGCAATTGGCAGCTGGTCAAAGCTTCGATTAACCGCAAGGATGATCCCAACTTCCCCAACGCCACCCTCATCGACGAGGAAATCCTGTTGCCCTCCACCACCGTCGAGCGCACCATGCCCGACGTGAGCCCTGACGGCAAGAAACTGGCCTTTATTGAAGACCGTTGCCGCCTCATGGTCATGGATCTCAAGAGCAAGAAGGTGCATCAAGTCACCGACGGAAGCACATGGTACAACACCAGTGGCGGGTTTGACTATTCATGGTCGCCCGACAGCAAATGGTTTGCCATCAACTACATCGCCAACGGACGCGACCCCTACACCGACGTGGGCATCGTCAGTGTTGACGGCGGCAAAATCACCAATGTCACCGGCAGTGGCTACTTTAGCGAGTCGCCCCGCTGGGTGATGGAAGGCAATGCCATCTTGTTTGCAAGCAACCGCTATGGCATGCGCGCTCATGGCTCATGGGGCTCGCAGGACGACGTGTTGCTGGCCTTTGTCAATCAGGAGGCCTACGACAAATACCGTCTGAGCAAGGAGGACTATGAGCTGCTCAAGGATGCCGAAAAGGAGGCGAAAAAAGCCGAGGAAAAAGCTAAGGCCGACGCAAAGAAGAACAGCAAAGACAAGAAAGATGACAAGGCCGATGTCAAGAAAGACGAGAAAAAAGACATCGTGGTAGAACTCGATGGTATCGAGGACCGCATCGTGCGCCTCACGCCCAATTCCAGCAGTATCGGTAGCGCCATGGTCACCGACGATGGTGAGAATCTGTATTATCTGTCAAGATTTGAGGGCGGATATGACTTGTGGAAACTGGACATGCGCAAGCACTCCACCAAGCTGGTCAACAAGATGAATTCGGGCTGGGGCGACATTCAGGCCAGCAAGGACGGAAAAACCCTATTCATTCTTGGCTCGACGATGAACAAACTGACTCCGGCCGGCGACAAACTCACGCCCATCACCTACAAGGCTGAGGTCAAGATGGATCTGGCCGCCGAGCGCGAGTACATGTATAACCATGTTAAGCATCAGGTGGAGAAGCGCATCTTCCGCACCGACTACAACGGTTGCAACTGGGAAAAGATGACCGAGGCTTATCGCAAGTTCTTGCCTCACATCAACAATAACTATGACTTTGCCAACCTGCTGAGTGAGGTGTTGGGCGAGCTCAATGTGTCGCACTCAGGCGGACGCTACTACCCCACTGGAGGCAGTGAAGCCACGGCCAACATGGGACTGCTCTTTGACTGGACCTATACCGGCAAGGGCCTGAAGATTGATGAGGTGGTCGAGAAGGGACCGTTCGCCAAAGCCAAGAGCAAGGTGCGCCGCGGCATGATTGTGGAGAAAATCAATGGCACCGAGATTGGCGGTGAAAATGACTACACCGTTTTGCTCAACGGCTTGGCAGGAAAAAAGACCCTCATATCGCTTTATGACCCCAAAGATGGCAAGCGATTTGACGAGGTGATTGTGCCCATCACCAGTGGGGCAATGAACACCTTGCTCTACAACCGCTGGGTGAAGCGCAACGCTCACATTGTGGACAGCTTGAGCGGCGGACGCTTGGGATATGTGCACATCAAGTCGATGAACGACGACAGCTACCGCGAGGTCTATAGCCAAGTAATGGGCAAGTATTACAAGAAAGACGGCATCGTCATCGACATTCGCTTTAACGGCGGCGGTCGCCTGCACGAGGACATTGAAGTGCTATTCAGCGGCAAGAAATACTTCACTCAAGTGATTCGCGGACGCGAGGCTTGTGACATGCCCAGCCGCCGCTGGAACAAGCCCAGCATCATGATTCAGTGCGAGGCCTGCTACAGCAATGCACACGGCACGCCTTGGGTATATAGCCACACAGGCATTGGCAAACTGGTGGGTATGCCGGTTCCCGGCACCATGAGCAGTGTGTCGTGGGAAACCCTGCAAGACCCATCGCTCATCTACGGTATCCCCATCATCGGTTACCAGCGTCCCGACGGTTCTTATCTGGAGAACACCCAACTTGAGCCCGACATCAAGGTGGCCAACGACCCTGCTACCGTAGTCAAGGGTGAGGATTTGCAGCTCAAGGCCGCTGTGAACGAATTGCTTAAGGAAATCAAATAACTATCGGATTATGAATTGGGCCAACATCATTGGCTACACGGCATCGGTTTGTATGGTTCTGGGATACCTGCCCCAGACCATACGGACGATTCGCACCCGCTCGACCGACGACATCGCCCTCGGCACATTTTTACTCATGGGACTGGGCGGATTGTTCTTCGCCGTGCAGGGATGGCTCATCGGCAACTGGCCGCTGCTGCTTTGCAACACTTGCACTACCCTGATGAGCGCCATCATCTTTGCCATTAAGATGCGCAACGATTATTTCAAGAAACGGTGACTTTTTTGTTGGAAAGACCGTTTCTGCCCAAGAATGAACATCCGGCCGCAGCGAGCATGCTGTGGCCGGATTTGTGTGTGAGATGATATGCTTGCTATGAGATTCCTATGCTGTGAGCCTCGCTTTATCCACCGAAATGAATGCCGCACCCAGCATCACGAGCACAGTCGCACCCAAATAGACCATCGCCGTGCCCACAATAATATTGCCTGCAGTGACCAGCGGCGCGGCAACAGCGCCCATCAGAAAGCCCACCGCGCCCAGCAAGGCACTTGCCGTACCGGCTTGCTTGCGCGCACAATCCATCACATGGGTGCTTGAGGAGGTGAGCGTGACACCCACAAAGGTCATCACAAAGCACTGCACCACCTGATAGGTCACAAAACCATAGTCGCCCCACAGCACCACAGCCTGAATGAGCACGCCCACCAAGATGCCCCACGCGGCCACACGGATGCCCCGGGCAGCGTTGCCCAGCATGGGTGCCAAACCGGCTCCTATCGCCGTGAATATGCCCACCACGCCCAAAGCCACACCCGTGGCACTGGGGTGCAGGCCATAGTGGGCCGCCAGAAATGGAGTGGCCGCAATGTTGCCAAACAAGATGGCCAAAGCCCCGCCCTGATGCAGCATGGCCATGACCACCGCCCGCTGGCGCATCACATCGGCAAAAAGAGCTAGCGTGTGGTGCAGCGCATGTGCCGAGCGGCGTTCAATGGGCAACGACTCACGCAGCGGCACACAGCACACCGCAAGGACGGCACTCACGGCCAGCATGGCCCAAAAGATGGATGGCCAACCCATGCATGAGGTGATGAATCCACCGGCAATAGGGGTCACAATGGGTGCAAGCCCATTGATCACATTGATGGCAGCCAGCATCTTCATCAGTTCGTTGCCGCTCGAAAGATCGGTAGCTACCGAGCGTGCAATCACAATGCCGCCGCCAGCCGCCACACCTTGCAGCAAACGCAGTGCCACAAAAGCCGGCAGTGAAGTCACAAAAGCCAATGCTCCCGAAACGAGCACCAGCACGGTCATGGAGGTGAGCAACGGAACGCGGCGGCCGAGCCTGTCGCTCATAGGCCCCACCACAATTTGTCCCACCGCAAGCCCCACAAGCGAGGCGGTAAGTCCCAACTGCACCAGCCCATCACCGGCATTGATGGCCGAGGCAATGGCAGGCAGCGCGGGAGAGATCATATTATTGATTACGGGTGCCAGTGCTGAGAGAAGTCCCAGCAGGCACCACAGATAGATGGTTTTGTTTTTCGTCATGTCGGTCTTTACTAAATTCTTTTTAGGCCTGATAGTTTTCATCTTGTCGCGAGGCGGCAATTATCGTTTCAAAGGGTCATGTTCTCGCGGCGAAACGAAAGC
This sequence comes from Muribaculaceae bacterium, assembly GCA_017478855.1. GTDB lineage: Bacteria > Bacteroidota > Bacteroidia > Bacteroidales > Muribaculaceae > Sodaliphilus. Next base: position 26,014 of record JAFVCX010000122.1, read on the forward strand.
GGCGAAACGCCCGTCATTTTGCGGAAGAATTTGCCCATGCTCGACTGGTCGGCAAAGCAAAACTCGGAAGCAATCTCCTTGAGCGATTTTCCCGTGATGCGCAACTCACGCTTGATGCGCAGCAGCAGCAGACCCGAAATGATTTCCTTAGCCCGATGTCCTGACTTTTGCTTGCAAATTTCGTTCAAGTATTTGGGCGTGATATTCAGTTTATCAGCATAGAAGTTCACCTCATGCTCATTGGTCACATGGTCGTCGAGCAAACTGATGAACCGCCTGAAATAGGTGTCGCCCATGCTATAAGCACTCACATTGAGGTTGCCTTGCTGGTGCTTGCGAGCCTCCAATTCGGCCATAGCAATAATCAGGCCCCTGAAAATGCAGCCTGCCAACTCTTGCTTGCGTCCGTGCAGTTGCGTTTTGTTGTAGGTCAAAAGACATTCCATCAGCTGGTTGAGCAGTTCCCATTCGAAGGGGTTTGTCACCTCACTCACCGGAAATCGAAACAGGTTTTGCAGCAGGTTGGTTTCGATGCCCACCGAGGCTTCAAAGGCGAAACGCTCACTCAGCAGCAGTATCGTGGCCGAGAAATCGGGCGAAACATGATGCACCCGGGTCATCATCACCTTAGTGAAACACACGCGGGTGGATGCCGTGATGCGGCACATCTCCATATTCATCTCAATAGAAGCTTCTCCTTGCCGGCACAATACCACGCAAGTGTATTTTGGCTGCGTGACACCGGTCGGGATATCGTCGGCAGTGACGTGTGCCACCGCATAGCCATATTGTTGTAAAGATTGGTCAAGAGTCATAACACATTTCTCAATTTGACCGCAAATATAGTATTTTTTTCACAAAACCTCACATCATAGGCGGTTTTGGAACACTTTTACGGCTTATGGTGTGAGTTGCGCCATTTGTTGGCAAGATAGCGCGGCACGAAGCCCGCATGGCGCAGCATGGTGGGGATGGTTCCGTAGTAGTGGCACATGATACGGTAACGTTCACGCAAAGATTGGGAGTGGTAGCGATGGGTGAGGCCATCGGTAAGAAAATGAATGATGGGCTCATCGCCCACATAGGCATTGGCCGGCGAGACTTGGAGCACGCGCAGACACCACTCGTAATCGGCGCTGAAACGGTATTGCAAATCGTAGGCAGGAGCGAGGTCACGGCGCACAACAAACGCTTGGTGGCACACCAGCATGCCTTGCTTGAAACTTTCAAACGTGAGATTTTTAGGAGCCGTGAGGTGCCGGTGACCCACCACACGACCGGTGGCATCCACGAGGTCGGTCTGCCCATAGATGACTCCGGGAGATTGGGCGGCACATCGTGCCATTGCTTCAAGTACGTGCGGCGACGCGAACCGGTCGCCCGCGTTCAAGAAGATGAGATAGCGGCCTTTGGCAAGGCCTATAGCTTTGTTCATCGCGTCATATAAGCCTTTATCAGGCTCACTGATGATGCGTGTGCCCGGCACATGGGCTTGGTTGACGAGCTGCAAGGTGGCATCGGTGGACGCGCCGTCCACCACGAGATACTCGTAACGAGTGAACGACTGCTCACGCACGCTTTGCAGCGTGGGCGACAGCACTTGCGCGGCATTCCAAGTGACGGTGATGACTGAAAACAAAGGTTCTTGCTGTGCCATGTGTGGTCTTCTTTTTTAGGCTGCAAAATTAATCAAAATCTCTTAAGTCGCTCTTTTCCTCAAAAAAATTTGCCCCGAATGGCTCATTCACGAGTTGTCAATTCGGGACAAATGATTCGATATTCAGCGGGCCGGCCGCCGTTAGTTGTCATTATTTGGCAAATTTGATGCGCAATTTTTCGAGCATGTCGCGCGTCATGGCATCAAGGTCATATTCGGGTTTCCAGCCCCACTCCACGCGAGCACAGGTGTCGTCCAAGCGGTTGGGCCACGAGTCGGCTATGGCTTGGCGCAGAGGGTCGGGTTCGAATTCCATTTCGAAGTTGGGCACATACTCCTTGATTTTGTTGTAGATGATTTCAGGGTCGAAGCTCATCGAGGCGATGTTGAACGAGTTGCGATGCACCAGTTTCGACTCATCGGCCTCCATGATTTCGATGGCGGCACGCAAAGCGTCGGGCATATACATCATGTCCATGAAAGTGCCGGGCTTGATGGGGCATTTGAATTTCTCGCCCTTAACCGCGCTATAATAGATGTCGACGGCATAGTCGGTGGTGCCGCCGCCCGGAGGTGTCACATAACTGATCAGGCCGGGGAAGCGCACCGAACGTGTGTCGACACCAAACTTGAGCGCATAGTAGTTGCTCAAAAGCTCGCCCGACACCTTGGTCACACAATACATGGTGCGTGGCTGCTGAATGGTGTCTTGCGGAGTGCCGTCTTTGGGCGCGTTGGGACCAAAAGAACCGATGGAGCTTGGCGTGAACACGGCACACTTAAGCTCGCGTGCCACCTCGAGAGTGTTCATCAGCCCGCCGATGCCAATTTTCCAAGCCAAAAGCGGTTTGGCTTCTGCCACCGCGCTTAGCAAGGCGGCCAAATTATAGATGGTGTCAACGTCGTATTTCTTCACGGCATCGGCAATTTGTTGCGCGTTGGTAATATCCACCTCCATTGAGGGTCCCGACTCCAGCAGTTCGCCTTTTGGCTCAGCTCCCTTGATGTAACCAGCCACAATATTTCCCGACGGGTAAATCTTTCTCAACTTCATCGTCAGCTCCGACCCGATTTGGCCCGTTGAGCCTATGACCAACACATTCTTCATTGTCTTGTTTATTTGGTTTTAATCGTTGTTCATGTAATGGTGGTGACCGTAGTCGGGTGCAAAGTTACGAAAAGGGTGACACATTCAGCACTTTTCTCGCCGTTTTTTTTCACATATCAGCTTTTTTTTGTTTCTTTGTAGTGCCTTAAAAATGAATGGCTAGACGGCTTTCCGGCAGTTGCCGCGAGTCCGGGTGCCACATGCTTACTATTTGTTTAACCACTATATCGAAACTCTGAAATTTATGTACGGTAAAATGAAAGAGTTCCTCACACGGGAACTGGCCGACATTGCAGCTGCCGGTCTTTACAAGAATGAGCGAATCATCACTACCGAGCAACGCGCCGCCATTAAAGTGCGCCCCGATAGCGACGTGCTGAACTTCTGCGCCAACAATTATTTGGGCTTGAGCAACAATGCCCGCCTGATTACGGCTGCCACCGAGGCCATGAAAAGCCACGGTTTTGGCATGTCGAGTGTGCGTTTCATTTGCGGCACACAAGACCTGCACAAGGAACTTGAGGCCAGCATCGCACGATATTTCCACACCGAAGATGCCATTTTGTATGGCTCTTGCTTTGATGCCAACGGAGGTCTTTTTGAAGCTCTGCTCACCGACCAAGATGCCATCATCAGCGACGCGCTTAACCATGCTTCGATTATTGACGGTGTGCGCCTGTGCAAAGCCAAACGTTATCGCTATGCCAACGCCGATATGGCCGAGTTGGAGAAGTGTCTGCAAGAAGCGCAGGCACAACGCTTCCGCGTGATTGCCACCGACGGCGTGTTCTCAATGGACGGCAATGTGGCTCCTATGGATAAGATTTGCGACCTTGCCGAGAAGTATGACGCTCTGGTGATGGTGGATGAATCGCACTCGGCAGGTGTGGTGGGCGCAACAGGTCGCGGCGTGGCCGAGCAATACAACCTGTATGGCCGCATCGACATTTTCACCGGCACGCTGGGCAAAGCCTTTGGCGGTGCGATGGGCGGATTCACCACCGGTCGCAAAGAAATCATCGACATGCTTCGCCAGCGTTCTCGCCCCTATCTGTTCAGCAACTCCATCGCTCCGGGCATCGTGGGAGCTTCTATTGAGATGTTCAAGATGCTCGAAGAAAGCAATGCCTTGCACGACAAACTGGTGCAGAACGTGAACTACTTCCGCGACAAGATGCTTGCCGCAGGTTTCGACATCAAGCCCACTCAAAGTGCCATTTGCGCTGTGATGCTCTATGATGCCAAGCTATCGCAAGACTTCGCCGCCCGCATGCAGGAAGAGGGCATTTATGTGACGGGGTTCTATTATCCTGTGGTGCCCAAAGGCGAAGCTCGCATTCGCGTGCAGCTGAGTGCCGGCCACGAACAAGAGCACCTCGACAAAGCCATCGCCGCCTTCATCAAGGTGGGTCGCGAGCTGGGTGTCATCAAGTGAACATAAGCTCCACTATCCATCACAAAAAAAGGAGAGGTTTTTAGGGCCTCTCCTTTTTTATGAGAATGTCGCGCAGGCTTAACGCAGCTTGGTGTAGCCGTAGCGTGCGGTGTCGCCCAGTTGCTCCTCAATGCGCAGCAGCTGGTTGTACTTGGCCATGCGGTCGGTGCGCGACATGGAGCCGGTCTTGATTTGGCCACTATTGGTAGCCACGGCGATGTCGGCAATGGTGGTATCCTCTGTTTCACCGCTGCGATGCGAAGTCACAGTGGTGTAGCCATGACGATGTGCCATCTCGATGGCATCGAGCGTTTCGGTGAGCGAGCCAATCTGGTTCACCTTGATCAGAATGGAGTTGGCAGCACCCATCTTGATGCCTTTTTGCAAGAAGTCAACGTTGGTGACGAAGAGGTCGTCGCCCACGAGCTGGCAGCGGTCGCCAATGGCAGCGGTGAGCTTCACCCAGCCTTCCCAGTCGTTCTCATCAAGGCCATCCTCGATCGAGTCGATGGGATATTCGGTGATGAGGTGCTCCAAGAACTTGATTTGCTCGTCGCAAGAGAGTTTCTTGCCATTGGGGTCTTTGGGTTGACCTGTCTTGAGCTGCTTGTAATCGTAGAAGTATTTGCCACCTTCCACCACTGCAAATTCGCTGGCAGCGCAGTCCATAGCAATCTTCACGTCCTTGCCGGGTTCGTAGCCGGCAGCCTTGATAGCCTCAACAATGCTGGTGAGAGCATCCTCGATGCCGTCGAGAGCAGGCGCGAAGCCACCCTCATCGCCCACAGCTGTGCTCAAGCCGCGTTTTTTGAGTAGTTTGGCCAAAGCGTGGAATACCTCGGCACCCATGCGGATGGCCTCACGCTCATTCTTGGCACCCACAGGACGAATCATAAACTCTTGGAATGCAATGGGAGCATCGCTATGGGCACCACCATTGATGATGTTCATCATGGGCACGGGCAGCACATAAGCACCTGCGCCACCAATGTAGCGATACAGAGGAATCTCAAGATAGTCAGCAGCCGCATGCGCCACAGCGAGCGACACGCCCAAGATGGCGTTAGCACCCAAGTTGCTCTTGGTCTTGGTTCCGTCAAGCTCAATCATGGCCATGTCGATGGCACGCTGGTCGAGAGCGTTCATGCCTATAATTTCGGGAGCGATGCGGTCGTTCACGTTCTCAACGGCCTTGAGCACGCCCTTGCCACCATAACGGTTCTTGTCGCCGTCGCGCAATTCGAGCGCTTCGTTCTCACCTGTGCTGGCACCGCTGGGCACCGATGCACGTCCCATGACACCACTGACGAGGGTCACCTCCACCTCAACGGTGGGATTGCCGCGAGAGTCAAGAATCTCGCGTGCGTGTACGTTTTGAATCAACATATTAAAAATATTACCTAATTTAGAGGGTTTTTAACTCTTTCGTTTTGAAACTGCAAAGTTATCATTTTTTAGCCAAAACCTCATAGCTTATTACCGCAATTTTTAATAAATTAACATGCCCACCGGCTACCGATTATGGCAAGCGGGAGGGAATCCCCATCGTTAGAGAGTTCCTCCCACCTGTGCTATCATCGTGCCGCAATCGTTGTCAGAACGTGAGGCTTGCGCCGGCCATCACGCCAAAGCGCTGCGCCCCCATGCCATAGAAGGTGTCGTAGTGCTTACCCAGCAGGTTGTCGCCACGCAACCACAGCGAGAGCGTTTTACTGAAGCGGTAGTTGGCTCCGGCATAGAGGTTAAACACGTCGTCCAAGTCGAGCAGCGTCATGCGATTGGCAGCCGAACCTTGTCCCGTGGTCGGCTCTGACGAACCGTCGGGGGCAACTATCGAAGCCAGAATGGAGCGGTTGCCACGCCAATCAACGCCCACATTCACCGCAAGTCGCTTGATGGGATAGGCTTTGAGGTCGACTGTGACCACTTCGTTGGGATCGTATTCGCCAAATGAGTAGCCCTTGTAGCTCTTTTTGTAGTTGATTTCAGAATCGGCCGGCGCATACAGAATCTTGGCATTAAGCTCAAATAGCGAACGGTATTTATAGTTCAGTTCCGCACCCAGATACAAGCCTTTTGTCTTGATATTGGCATAATGTGTGACGGCACGCTGGTTGAGCAACGTGAGAGGTGTGGCCGCGGCACCGCCGTTGGTCCAATAGGTGGCATCGGGCACATAGGCACACGGGGCACTTTGCGTCATGCCATAGCCGGCATACAGACGCGCACTGAAACCGCTGAAGGGGCCAATGTTGAAGCCGGCCTTACCATCAAATGGAGTGAATGAGTTGTACACATAGCGCATGGGGTCGCTATAGCGGTTGGTGGCAGCCAATGCCGAGAGGGTATTGAGCGTTTTTCCGCCCGTGACATCCACAAACAATGCCGCACCGTCCACCATGTCGATATCAATCTGCACCCTCGGCGCAAAGTGAACCGACTTGTCGCTACGCGTGGAGGGAATCATGAAACCAAAGTCGTCGATACCCGCCGGTTTGGACAGGTTGAGTTTTCCCAAAATGATATCGCCGCCCACACGCGCGCGCAATGTGGTGTTCTCCCATTTGTAGTAAGGAGAAATGGTGAGCCAAAATTTATTGGTGGTGCGTTGCTCAAAGGAACTTGAGAGCAGAGTCCACGCATCGTCGTGCCCTTTGAAGTTCACATAGTCGCCCGTGAGCTCGACCCCCGCAGTGCCCGCCGTGGACAAGACATACTCACCGCCCACGGTGGCCGTGAACACGTTTTCACTTGAGCCATCCACACCGGCATAGAGTGTCTTGTCGTAGGCCGCATGGTTGAAGCCCATCTTCACATGATAGTTCACGTTATTGCCCTCGAAGATGAGTTTTCCATCCCAAGCTCCCGTCAAGCCAGCCTCAAGGAACGACTGCTTGTTTTGGTTGTCCCACGTGCGGTCGAGGCCACCATAATAGTTAAAGCTGTCGAAGTGCAGCCTCGCCCCCAGCGAGAGCGTGCCTGCCGAATTGTTGTTGCGGAAGTCTATGCCCAGCACATTGTCGTTGACTTTCTGCTTCAGGCGCAAATCGTCGGTGCCAATGAGCTTGGTGGGATTCTTGCTATTCCAAGTGCTGTTGTGCTGCACCCACACGCCCAGCGAGTTTTCTTCGGTGTCGATGACGCGATAGCCCGCGCTGCCCGTGAAGTTGGCATGGGTGCCGCCTCCCACTTGCAGATAGCCGCGCTTATCGCTGAAGTTATGGGCCGTGCGATAGCCATAGGGCAACATGGTGGGGATGCTGGTGGGCACCTCGATGGGAGCCACCTGACTGCTATAGGTGAGAGTGGTTTTGGTGGGTGGTGTCACTTTTTTGACCGATGGGAGCGCATGTTTTTTGGTGGCTTTTTTCTCAACGGGCACAAAGTCTTTTTCAAGGGTGATTTCCTTGTTAAGCTCTTTTTGGCCGTCTTGCGCGGCAAGCGGCAGGGCTGCGGCCACGGCGATAAGCAGTAGGATATATAGTTTCTTATTCATGACTCAAAACGGTGATTATTTCTTCGTGTTATTGTTTTTCTTGGTCGAAGCCAGCGAACGAAGGCGGCTGTCGATTGCCTCGGTGATGTCTTTCTCCTTGCCGGGATAATTGTTTTTGAGGCTTTGCAGATACTCACGAGCTTGGCTGGTTTTTCCTTGTTTTGCATAAATGTCGCTCAACAAGATGAAAGTCTTCGCCAACCAGTAGTGATGAGGGGTACCGGCATCGACAAAAGCGTTGGCCGTGCGTTCGGCATCTTTGAGATTGCCTGTCTCAAACTGCAAGTTGACCAGCTCATAAGCGGCCTGTGCACCTTCAGCACTCTGAGTATCGGCGGCAAGTTTCTTGAGGGTGGCCTGCGCGGCTTTTGCATCGCCCAGATGCGAATCGGCAATCGCGCTATTCATCATCACTTCTTTTTCCTCGGCCGCTGTGAGGTTGCCTCGACCGAGCAAATTGGCGGTGGTTTCTTTCACGTCTTGCCAACGCGCCAGCTGCTTGGCGGCACGCATCACGCCCAGCTCGGCCACGGTGCGGTTGTCGTCGCTAGATGATTGCTTGACCAAGTCTTGATAGGACGCGAGAGCATCGGCCGTTTTTCCCTGACGCATGAGAATGTCGCTGCGCATCGACATGGCATCCTCGGCAAACGAAGCGTCGGCATTGCCCTTGAGAGCTTCGTTCAAGCCGGTAAGCGCTTCTTTGAGGTTGCCTTTGTTGTAGTTATGACGAGCAATGTAGTAACGAGCCTTTGCGGCATAAGCCCCATTGGGATTTTGCTGGAGGTAATTTTGCATCTTCTCAATGGAGGGAACGTCGGCGATGGCCGCTTTTTCGGCCGCCTCAAAGTTGAGCCGGTCGATTTCGGTCACATCTACGCGCGGGCCATTGGGCACGCTGTTGAGGAATTTCTCAAAATCATTCAGTTGCCCACGATCAGCATAGATCAGCTTCATATCCTCGGCCGCCACCTGCGCTTCTTCGCTCGACGGGTAACTCTTGATGACCGTCTTATAGGCTTCGAGGGCGGCATCCTCGTTGTTCATGTTTTTATCGACAATGGCCATTTGCAGCAAGCCTTTGCGAGCCTCCACGCTCTTGGGATAGGTTTTGAGCAAGGTGTTATAGGCCTGCACGGCCTCTTTGCCTCTGGCCGCGGCGGCAAGGGCGTTGCCCTTATCGAGCATGGCTTGCGGAGCCAGCTCACTCTTGGGATAGGCCTTGAGCATGGCATCGATGGCAGCTACCTGCGCGTCGTAGTCTTTGGTCATGCCTAGCATCATGGCTTTCTGATACATGGAGTAGTCTTTGGCCGTGCCGGCGGCATCGCTCATGGCGGCATCGTAGCTTGCCTGCGCCGCAGTGTAGTCCTGCGTGTAGTATTGAGTGTCGCCCAAGCGATTGTAGGCATCGGCTTTGAGCTCGCCGGTGAGCTGTTTGGCATCGATGGCTTTTTTGAAAGCCTGCTTGGCCTCGGTGTAGCGCCTCTGCTGGAAGAGCGAGTAGCCCAAATTGTATTGGGCAAGAGCGTAATTGTCATCGCTGAGTGTGGCGGTGTTCACATAGTTCATCTGGTTGCTGGTGGCTTCCTTGTAGTTTCCGGCTCTGTATTGAGCTTCGGCCAGCCACAGGCGGCTCTCGTTAAGCACGGTCTTATCAAGGTTGCCCAAATCCACCGCCTGCTTCAAGTAGTTGATAGCTTGATTATTGTCGTTATTGGCCAGCGACTGCACGCCCAAGTTGTAGAGCACATATTGCTTGGCGCGTTTGACCTTGCTGCCGGGATTCTTCAGGTGGTTGATGCTGGTAAGAGCCTTTGCATAATCGGTGGTGGTGAGATAGGCATCGGTCAAGTATCCCTCCACGTTGTCCTTGTATTGCGATTTGGGATAGTCGTTCAGGAACTGCTCAAACATGTCGATGGACTTATCGAATGGCGTGCGTGCTCCCTGATTTTGGCTGATGGCGTAGTTATAGAAAGCTGTTTCGCGCACTTTCTCGTCGTGACGCATGGCCGCGGCTTGCTCGAAAGCCCGAGCTGCGCCGTTCAAATCGTTGATTTTTAGTTTTGCCTGTCCCAAATAGAGCCATGCGCTCTGGGCGAGGGCATCGTCTTGACCAGTGGCCAGCGGCATGAGGTTGATGGTGCGGTCGTAGTTGCCGTCCTTATAATCGAGCACACCCATCGTGTAGGCCGCTGTGCGGTAGATTTCGCCTTCGGGGCTGTCGAAATAACGTTTAAGATACACTCGCGCTTGCGCTTCGTTGCCCTGATGGTAGTAGCTCTCGCCCACCATGCGATTCAGCTCGGCATCGAAGTAATCGTTGTTTTGCTCAGAAAGAAGCACCGTCCCTTGCGCGATCACATCGGCATATTTGTGCTGATGATATTTAATTTGCGTGATGTAGTATTGCGACTGGTATTCCAACTCGCCATCGGCCTTAATATGCAGGAAGCGGTCGAGTGCCATGTCGTAGTCGCCATTGGCATAATCAATATAAGCCTGATAGAACTGGGTGGCAGCCCCATAGCGCCGGGTGGCAGAGAGCTTGTTGTAGAGTGCTTGCGCGTCGTCCATATTGCCCAAACGCAGGTGGCAATAAGCTTGCCGATAGAGCAGATCTTCGTCGGAATCGGCATCTTGAGCGCGCTCACGCACGAGCGAGTAGCTCAGCAACGCATTTTCCCAGTCACCGCGATAAAAGTAATAGTTGCCTATCTTCATTTGCGCTGTGGTGGCCAAGGGGCTCGTGGGATGATTCTCTATAAAGGCGATGAGTTCATCCAAACTCCGGCCTTCGCCACGCTCAAAGAGGCTCAACGCCTTGAGTAGCTCGGCCTCCTCGGCCACTTCGCCGGCATCGGGCAGCGTGAACAGGTGGTTGAGCTGGTCGATAGCTCCCACATAGTTGTAGCTTTCATACATGAGCCGTGCGCGTTCCAAATACCCTCGCGAACCTGTATGGCTCACCGCTGGCTGTGCTGCAAGAGTGACGGGCACGAGCACTCCGGCGGTCAATAGCAATTTTTTCAGTCTCATATCGAATTGTGTGATGAATAATCCATTGTTGTTAAAACGTACAAAGTTAACGATTATTCCCCGAAAAGCCGCCATCATGGTGCAAAATCCGCCTTTTTTTACGTTTTTTAGGATACGACCGCAGGCTGGCGTGCGTTTTCGGTGTCACCACTGCGAATCCCGGCCCTGCGCATCGGGCTTAGCCGACCCAAAAAGCATGTTTCTTGACAGGAGAAGTCATGGCACGTCGTGCCCTAAACCCTCCGCCCAAACAAGTGCCAGAAATGTTAATAGATTGGAAAAATTGGCATCGTGTGATGCCTGATTGTGGAAAAGTCACTACTTTCACAAGATTTTTCACACCACAGCGACATTTGCACAAAATATGAACCTGAACTTCACACACCGCCCTCACTGGCTACCACGGTGGCTCAACTGGCCACTGGTTATTTTTGTGGCCTTCATTTGCATGATGTTGTTCTTCGGGGACAACAATTATATGCGCATCAATCGATATAAACAAGAAATCAATGAGCTGAAAGCCGAAATCAAGGCTCAACAGGACTCTACGATTTATTACAGCGCAAAAGTGCGTGAGCTGAACACCGACCGAGAAACACTCGAAAAAATCGCTCGCGAGAAATATGGCATGCGCCGCACTAATGAGGAAATTTTTCTCGTGGATGAATGACAACTGAATTTTTCATGATGAAAAAAGAAAATATTTTGAACTGGCTTCTGATGGCGGGCATGGTGACCATCACGCTGATGGCCCTTTTGCCTCTGCTCAATGTGAATCAAGAATGGATGCGGTGGGCATTTGCCGCCGGGGCCACTGCCGTGCTGGCGGTCAGGCTGCTGCAACGCCCGGCTCCGCAAGCCAATCTGCGCGTGCGCAGGCTGCTGCGCATCAACGTGATGAGCGCATTGCTGTTTTGCGCCTCGGCCGGCATGACGTTCTATAGGCAAGGCACCACCGACTGGGTGGCATTTCTCATGGCCGGCGCCGTGCTGCAAATCTACGTTTCGTTCATGCTCGACCATGAGGCGCGGCGACAATAGGGCATGACGAGCCTCGTCGCAGGCATCACGTGTTTGAAAAAAACCTAATAAATGCTATAATCCACCTCACTTGCACATTTTTTTGTAATTTTGTCGGTTCAAAGTGTTTTGGATTCAAATAGAGCAACCACTATGGCATATAAAAACATAATGAAAGAAACAAAACGATGGGCCGTGGCTACCACCTTGCTGGCCATGGCCGTTATGGCCCAAGCCGAAGGTTCGGTCACAAGCCCTTATTCCAGAACGGGCTACGGTATTCTTAACGACAACGCGTCGGGCATTCAACGCTCGATGGGTGGCGTGGGATATGCCATGCAAAACGGGCGCGTCATCAACGCCATGAACCCCGCGAGCTATTCTCAAGTGGACTCTCTCACTTTCTTGTGGGACGTGGGCCTCGACCTCACCAATCTGTGGTCGAAAGAAGGCGACAAGACCGGCTACAACTTTGGCGGCGGCCTTGACTACCTCACCGGCCAGTTCCGCATCACCAAAGGTTTGGGCGGCTCGGTGGGCTTGGTGCCCTACTCCTCGGTGGGATATTCTTTTGGCAACGAGATTGACGACGGGCGTGAATATCGCAGTGGCAGCGGAGGTTTGCTCCAACTCTATTTGGGTGCCGGCTATGAGGTCTTTAAGGGGCTGAGCGTGGGTGCCAACGTGTCTTATTTGTTTGGCACAACGAGCAACACATCGGTAGCTATCGCCTCCAGCTCATCCTACTTTCAGCGCTACATGGAGGTACGCGACTGGAACGCACAATTCGGTTTGCAATATGCGCACAACATAGGTTCACGCGACCGTGTGGTGGTGGGTGTCACCTATCAGCCACGCAAATCGCTGCACGGGCACACTTGGGGCACGGTGCTCAACACTCAAGACACGGAATCGGACACGGTGGGCTATTCTTCGCTGAAAGGCAATTATGAAATGCCCCACACCGTGGGCGTGGGCGTGAGCTATGACTGGCATCACAAGCTACTGGGCGAGCTGGATTTCACTTATCAGAATTGGAGCGACGTGAAATACAAGCCCCTCGAAGGCTTCGAAGCGTCGAACATGACTTTTGACAACCGCTGGAAAGCGGCTGCCGGACTCCAATACACCCCCAACAGCCGTGGTAGCTACTTGGGAAGCATGGCATTTCGCGTGGGTGGCTATTACAACCACGACTATATGAATGTGAACGGCAACAATGTGCGCGACTATGGCGCAACCTTCGGCGTGGGGTTGCCTGCCCCTGGCAGCAAGACCACCGTGAACATAGGCTTCGAGTGGAAGCATCGCTACAGCGCGCCCACCTCGCTCATCAAGGAGGACTACTTCAACATCACCGTGAGCGTGAATGTGAATGAAATGTGGTTCTGGAAAAATAAGATTAGGTAACTCCATCCCTTTCATTGAGCGATGCGACCTGTGGTGACACTGACTCTTGCCCTGCTGACACTGGCGGCATGCAAAGACGGAGAAGTGAAAAGCGTGGTGGACCACGCCACCGACCCCGACCATGTGCCCACCATGGCAACCAATGATGTGCAGACCATCATCAGCGACGAAGGTCACACCCGATATCGCATCACGGCCAAACGATGGCTCATGTTTGAGGAGGCGAGAAAACCTCACTGGATTTTTCCGCAAGGCGTGCAAGCCGAAGAGCTTGACTCGGCCTATGCCATCATCACCACTATCAAGTGCGACTCGGCCTATTATGACAAGGGTAGCACCTTGTGGGACTTGCACGGTAATGTGCGCATCACCAACGAGAACGGCGACGTGATTCTCACCGACCAACTTTTTTGGAATCAAGGGAAGCACACGCTATATAGCGATGCCTTTATTCACATAGAGAAACAAGGGCGCATCATTGAGGGCTATGGCTATGAGAGCAACGAGAAATTCACCACCTATCAGTTAAGGCGTGTGGAAGCCATTTTCCCGATTGACGAGAGCCGCATGCCACATCCCGGAAGCGGTGCCATGCCTCCTGCCCCATGACGACAACAACCTCAAAAACCACCCATTCATGAGTTTCACCACTTCTCTGATTATCATGCTCATTGCCATGCTGCTCTCGGGATTTTTCTCGGGCATGGAGATTGCGTTTGTGTCGTCGAGCAAGGTGCGAGCCGAGATAGACATTGCCCGTGGCGGCATTGTGAATCGCATCATCAATGTGTTTTATTCGCGCCGCGACATGTTCTTATCCACTCTGCTCATAGGCAATAACATTGTGAACGTGGTATATAGCATTGCCCTTGCCGGGCTGCTCACCGCTCCACTCAAGTCGCTGGTGGGCAATAGTGAATTTGTGCTGCTACTCTTGCAAACCCTCATAGGCACCATCATCATTCTCTTTGTGGGCGAATTCTTGCCGAAAGCCATTTTTCGCATCAACCCCAATTACTCGCTCCGCACTTTCTCATTGCCCTTGTTTTTGTTTTATTGCCTGCTCTACCCCATTTCGAGGTTCACACAACTGCTTTCGGCAGGACTGATGCGACTGCTGGGCGTGAAAGTTAACAGCAACCAGCTGGGGCTCATCTCGGTGGATGAGCTTGACGCTTTCTTGCAGGACAACATCGACATGCACGAGGACGAGAACAAGCAAGTGGAGCATGAGGTGAAACTCTTTGAAAACGCCCTCGACTTCAGCGACACCCATTTGCGCGACTGCATGATTCCACGCAACGAGATTGTGGCGGTGGATGTGACGCACACCACCCGTGACCAGTTGGTGGAGCTGTTCACTCGCTCAGGCTTGAGCAAAATCGTCGTCTATCAAGACGAGATCGACAACGTGGTGGGATTTATTCAGGTGAGCGAATTGTTTGTGCCCGAAGTGGACTGGAAATCACGCGTGAAACCCGTCTTGTTTGCCCCCGAAACCTTGCTGGCTCGCAAAATGATGCAGAAGTTGCTCGACAAGCGTCGCTCGATGGCCATCGTCCTCGACGAGTTTGGCGGAACCAGCGGCATGGTAACCCTCGAAGATCTTGTGGAAGAAATCTTTGGCGAGATTGAAGATGAGCACGACCGCAACCGCCTCGTGGCAAGGCAAGTGGACGACAACACCTATGAACTGAGCGGGCGCATGGAAATTGAGGAAATCAACGAGCAATTTCACCTTGACATCCCCGAAAGTGACGACTATCAGACTCTCGCCGGATATCTGCTGCACATTCAAGAAGCCATTCCGGCTGTGGGAGAGCGCATAGAATCTGACCGTTACGAATTTGAAGTGGTCAAGAAAACCGCAGCGCGCATCGAGTTGATTCGCCTGCATGTGAAAGCCAACGAAGAAAACGAACATAATTAAGCATGACTAATAACATCAACTCTACCGATATGGACACCAAGCCGTTATATATAGTAACCGGAGCCACCGACAATATGGGCAGCCTCATTAGCCGCCGCCTTGCCGAGCAGGGAAAGCCTTTGCTCTTGGCCAGCCGCAATCAAGAAAAAGCGCAACGCTATGCCGAGCAGCTCAAGAAAGAAACCAAGAATCAAGACATCCAGTGCCTGCAACTCGACTTAAGCTCTTTTGCGCTGGTCAACGATTTTGTGGCTCGGCTCAAGCAATTGAACAGGCCAGTGGCCGTTTTGGTCAACAATGCCGGCACATTGCCTCGCCACAGCCGCATGTCACCCGACGGTTATGAGCACACGGTGCAAGTGAACTTCTTGAGTACCGCCCTGCTCTCGCTGGCCGTGTATCCGCTCATGGTGGAAAACGGGAAAATCATTCTCTCTACCAGCATTTCCCGCCGTTTGGTGTCACTGCCCTATGAGTTCCCCGCCGTGAGCAACTTCACACAAATCGGCTCTTACGCGCAGGCCAAGCTGGCTCTCACGCTCTTCTCCATCTATATGAGCACCACAATGAAGACGCACCGCATTTGTGTGAACTGTGTGAATCCGGGTGTGATCAATACCAGCGTGCTGGCTTTGCACACATGGCTCGACCGGGCCGCCGATTATTTGGTCAGCCCACTGCCCAATCCTGAGGCCGGGGTGATTCCCACCATGCGTGCCATTGAAAGCGGCGACACCGGTTTCATCTTTCAAGGCACATCAACGCAAATCAAGACCAGCACTATGCTGAAAAACCGTGATGTGTTCATCAAGTTGTGCAACGACACCATGCGCATCCTTAAGAAGCATCTGCCTCATGAGCCAATTAATCAATAGCGACACCTTTTTGCCGGCAGGCAGCACGGTGGCCACCATAGGCGTGTTTGACGGCGTTCACTTGGGTCACGCCACTCTTGTGGGCAAGCTCCGCGAATACGCGCAAGAGCACCGGTTAAAATCGTTGGTCATCACTTTTGGCCAGCATCCACAGCAGGTGTTGGCACCAGAGCGCGACCTGCAGCTGATTCAGCCCCTTGCCGAGCGCATTGAGGCCCTCAACGCCTTGCAGCCCGACGGCGTTTTGGTGCTTGACTTCACGCCGCAGCTGGCCGCTCTCGACAGCCGCACGTTCATGCAGCTGCTGCGTGACCGCTATGGCGTGCGCGCCCTCATAGCCGGCTATAACCATCGTTTTGGGCACGACAGCAACGCCACATTTGAGTCTTATCGGGAAATCGGCCACGATTTGGGCATCGACGTGGTGAAAGCACCTGAATATTTGGGCGAATACGCACCCGTCAGCTCCACCATTATCCGTGGCCTTATTCGGGCCGGGAAAGTGGACGATGCCATGCGTTGCCTCACACGCCCCTACCGGCTCGCCGGCAAGGTGGTTCACGGTTTTCACAACGGACGAGGCATCGGTTTTCCCACAGCGAATGTGGGTTATCTTGACCCCACGCAAATTCTGCCGCATAATGGTGCCTATGCCGTGATGGTCACTGTGGCCGGACGGCGACTGCAAGGCATGGTGAATGTGGGCAATCGCCCCACATTCAATAATGGTGAGGCCATTTCTATCGAAGTGAATATCTTTGATTTTGACGACGACATCTATGGGCAGCCCATCGCTCTTGAGTTTATCAAATTTCTGCGGCTGGAATTCAAATTGGGCAGCATAGAGCAGCTGCGCGAGCAGCTCACTCGCGACCGCGACAAATCTCGCAAGATTCTTCAAGACTTCACATGACCAAGATAAATTAAAACACCACACATGGAAATCATTAACCTTTGCGACAACCATTCGCTCGTGAGCGAATACATGATGCAGCTGCGCGACGTGAACACGCAGAAAGACCGCATGCGCTTTCGCCACAACGTGCACCGGCTGGGTCAAATCATGGCCTTTGAAATTTCTAAAATGTTGCCCTATCGCGAGGTGGCCACTCAAACTCCACTGGGCGTGGCCTCCACGCATGCTATCGACATCCGGATTGTGCTCTCCACCATTTTGAGGGCAGGTTTGGCCCTGCATGAGGGCATGCTGAGCTACTTTGACAATGCCGAGAATGCTTTCGTATCGGCCTATCGCGAGTATCGCGAGGGCAGCGATGATTTTGATGTCAAGATTGAGTATCTTGCCAGCCCCGACATCACGGGAAAAACGCTCATTATCTCTGACCCCATGCTGGCCACAGGCCGCTCTATGGAGTTGGCCTACCAAGCGTTGGTCAGCCGCGGCATGCCGGCACACATCCATGTGGCCAGCATCATTGCCACCGACCAAGCCATCGACTACGTGAGGCACGCACTGCCTGCCGACCGCACCACAATTTGGGCCTGCGACATCGACCATGTGCTCAACGCCCACAGCTACATCATTCCCGGTTTGGGCGACGCCGGCGACCTGCTTTATGGCGAAAAACTTTAGCCCGCGGCGCACAATAATTCACAAAAAATGACTTAAGGGGCTTGACAACGGCTCTTTGAGGTTGTAACTTTGCAGACAAATTTTAATTGGTAGTATTTATGGCTAACGGAAAAGGGAAAAATGTTATGGCCCAACGAGGCGACCAAATGGAGAGCATGCCACTGGGGAAAATCAATTATATCGCCATGTTCATCAGCTTGCTGCTCATCGTTGTGGGCTTGTGGATGATGACCGGCAGCGCTAATGTGGGCGATACATTCAACAGTGCTATCTTTGAGCCGCGCCGCACGGTGGTGGGACCCATGATTGCCTTGCTCGGGTTTGTGCTGATGGCTCCCGCCATTTTGTTGAGAAAGAAAACGAAGAACGACGACTCAGCCACCGGTGACGCATAATGGACTGGTTGCAGGCTCTTATTTTAGGCATCGTGCAGGGGCTCACCGAGTATCTGCCCGTGAGCAGTAGTGGCCACTTGGCCATTGGTGCGCACCTTTTTGGACTGGAGGGCGACGACAACCTTGCCTTTACCGTGCTGGTGCATGTGGCCACGGTGCTGAGCACCATTGTGGTGCTATGGCATGAGATAGCATGGCTCACCAAAGGCGTGCTCAAATGCAAAATGAATGATGAGATGCGCTACTTGATAGGCATTCTCATTTCAATGATTCCTGTGGGCATCGTGGGATTTTGTTTTAAGGATAAGGTAGAAGAAGTGTTTGGCTCGGGGCTTTTTATTGTGGGGTGCATGCTGCTGCTCACCGCCGCCTTGCTCACTTTTAGCTACTATGCCAAACCGCGCCATCGCGAGAATATCTCGAGGCGCGACGCATTCATCATAGGCATCGCGCAGGCGTGTGCCGTGATGCCGGGGCTTTCACGTTCGGGCAGCACCATCGCCACGGGGCTGTTGCTGGGGAATAAAAAAGAAACTCTTGCGCAATTCTCATTTCTCATGGTGATTCCTCCCATTTTGGGTGAAGCCCTGCTGGATGTACTCAAAATCATGAACGGCGAAGCCGCTTTTGGCGGCATCGACACACTTCCTCTTGTGGTGGGCTTCTTAGCAGCTTTTATATCGGGCTGCGTGGCCTGCAAATGGATGATTAATATTGTGAAGCGCGGCAAGCTCATCTACTTTGGCATTTATTGCGCCATTGCGGGTGTGCTGACGCTCTTGCTGAGCTAAACGCGCCACAATCTATCTCTACGCCTATTATTCTCAATCTTTTTTAATTCGCAACCATCGTGTTAAATCCCATAGCCGGCGAAATATTCTGCATCGACAAACCTTTGCGCCTCACATCGTTCTCGGCGGTAAAGCAAATACGCGCGCGACTGCGCACCCATTTGGGTCGCAAGAACATTCATGTGGGGCATGCAGGCACCCTCGACCCTTTAGCCACAGGGGTGCTCATTGTGTGCACAGGCCGCATGACCAAATGCATTGAGCAGCTGCAGGCCGGCGTGAAAGAATATACCGCATGGATCAGGTTGGGGCAAACCACTCCTTCATTTGACCTTGAAACCGAAGTAGACGCCACCTATCCGTGGCAGCATATCACTCGCGAGCAAGTGGAGCAAGTGCTGCATGAGCAGTTCATCGGAGCCATTGAGCAAGTGCCGCCGGCATTCTCGGCCTGCAAAGTGGGAGGCAAACCCGCCTATAAGCTGGCCCGCAAGGGACACGACGTGGAAATCAAGGCTAAAAAACTGGTTATTGATGAGATAGAGGTGCTGGAGTGTGGACTCCCGACAGAGCCCACGCTCGTGCTTCGTATCGTGTGCAGCAAAGGCACCTACATCCGCGCCCTCGCCCGCGACATTGGTGCCGCACTGGATAGCGGCGCACACCTCACCGGACTGCGGCGCACCCGAGTGGGCGACATCCGAGTGGAGCACTGCGAGCCTCTTGACTCCTTGCTGGCACGGCTCGACACTGAAGAATATGTGGCCCCCGGCGAAGCCGAAGCTGCCTTGCTCGAAGCTGAGCGACAGGCTAACAAAGCGCGTGCCGCCGCTCAAAAAGCCGAAAGGGAAAATAAAAACTGACGCAACAATTATTTTACGGACACACAGATAAATATGAAGTTATCACAATTCGACACAAAGATGCCGGTCGAGCTGATTGCTCAACACCCGGCCAAACACCGCGACGAATCACGGCTTATGGTGCTGCACCGCGACACCGGCGACATTGAGCACCGCACGTTTAAGGACATCCTCGATTATTTTAAGGCCGATGACCTGATGGTGTTTAACGACACGCAGGTGTTCCCGGCCAAGCTCTACGGCAATAAGGAAAAAACGGGTGCCCGCATCGAAGTGTTTTTGCTACGCGAACTCAACTCCGACTACAAATTGTGGGACGTGCTGGTGGAGCCGGCACGCAAAATACGCATTGGCAATAAGCTCTACTTTGGCCTTGACGACTCGATGGTGGCCGAAGTTATCGACAACACCACTTCGAGAGGCCGCACTCTGCGCTTTTTGTACGACGGTCCACACGAAGAGTTCAAGGCCCATTTGTTTGCTATGGGGCACACTCCACTGCCTCCCTATGTGACGCGCGATGAGGAGCCTGAAGATGTGGAGCGCTATCAAACCATCTTTGCCCGCAACGAAGGCACCGTTGTGGCACCGCATGCAGGCATGCACTTCAGTCGCGAACTGATGCGTCGCATGGAAATTCGCGACATCGACACCGGCTATCTGACCATGCACATGGGACTGGGCTGCTACAAAAAAATCGAAGTGGAAGACCTGACCAAACATCGCGTGGACAGCGAGCAGATGGAAGTGACCGAGGAGTTATCGCAAAAGGTGAATGCCAAGCGCGACGCAGGCCACAAGATATGTGCTGTGGGCGTGACCGTGCTGCGTGCCATGGAAACGACCGTGGGCATGAATGGTCACATCAAACCTTTTGCCGGCTGGACCAACCGTTTCATCTTTCCGCCTTACGAGGTGACCACTTGCGACGCTCTGGTTACCAACTTCCACCTGCCATTCTCCACCATGCTCATGGCCACCGCAGCCTTTGGCGGCTACAAGCAGGTGATGGATGCCTACAAGGTGGCTATTGAAGAGAAATATGCCTTTGGCGGCTATGGCGATGCCATGCTCATCATTTAAGGCTTTTTTAATCATAGCAAGAGGGAGGAATTTTTGAAATTCCTCCCTCTTGTGATTTTTCTTCAGAAAATGCTCGACGCATCTCCAAAAGTGCTTTACAGCTGGCTGTCGCTTTGCTGGAACGTGGTGCCACGGCGAATGTCGCCCGTGTCAAAGCCCAGTTTGAACCACTTCATGCGTTGTTCGCTGGTGCCGTGGGTGAAGCTCTCAGGCATGGCATAACCTTGTGCGCGTTTTTCCAAGTAGTCGTCGCCAATCACTTGAGCGCACTTGATGGCCTCCATCAAATCGTTGTCGTCGAGCGAGCCAAACATTTTGTTCTCGTAGTGAGCCCACACGCCGGCATAGAAATCGGCCAGCAGCTCCAAGCGCACGCTCACCTTATTGGCATTAGCGCTATTTTGGCCATATTGCGCCATTTTTTGATGCGCCTGTTGCAACGTGCCTGTGAGGTATTCAATGTGGTGGCCCACTTCATGTGCAATCACATAGGCATAGGCGAAGTCGCCATCAGCACCTAATTGCTGCTTCATGGTGCTGAAGAACGAGAGGTCGATGTAGAGCTTCTGGTCACCTGAGCAATAGAAAGGGCCCACTGCCGCGCTACCTGTGCCGCAGGCAGTGCTGGTCGTACCGGTGTAGAGTACCAGCGTGGGTGCCTGATATTCGCCCAAGTTGTTTTCTTTGAAAATTCGGCTCCACACATCTTCGGTGCTGGCCTCAATAATGCGCGAGAACTTGGCAAGCTGCTGTTCTTCTTCGGTGAAATTTTGCTCACCCACCGTTGTTTCTTGGCCACCGGTAAGGTCTATTCCGCTCGAACCCACTTGCATGAGCACATCACCCAAATTGCCACCGCCCAGCAATGTGAGCAGAGCCACAATGATGAGGCCACCTATGCCGCCCACGCCCGCTTTGCGACCCGAGCTCATTCCGCGGCGATCTTCCACATTGCTGCTTTCTCTTCTTCCTTCAA
>JAFVCX010000123.1 GCA_017478855.1 Muribaculaceae bacterium
AAATTCACGATAACGTCCTTTTTGCTGTCTGTCAGCTCGCCACACGGGATGAATCTGGTAGCGTTTGAAAGGCATCTGCAAGTCATTGCGGTGCTGCACCACATAGCGTGCAAAAGGCACGGTGAGGTCATAGCGCAGGCCCTTTTCGCTGAGCGTATTGGTTAGGTGAAGCGAGTCTTTCTCGTCGAGCATGGCTTGCGGTGCGTCTTTGAGGTAGTCGCCACTATTGAGAATCTTGAACAGCAGCTTATCGCCTTCTTCGCCATATTTTCCCATGAGCGTGGAGAGGTTTTCCAGTGCCGGTGTTTCAATTTGCTGGAAACCATACAGCAGAAAAACTTTGCGAATGGTGTCGAATATATAATTGCGCTTGGCCATCTCGATGGGCGAAAAATCGCGCGTACCTTTAGGAATGGACGGTTTCATGAAATGTGTTTATTGTGGTTGTGGAATTTAGGGAATTATCAATCGAGTTTCAAGACGGCAAGAAACGCCTTTTGAGGCACCTGCACGGTGCCAATTTGCTTCATGCGCTTTTTGCCGGCTTTTTGTTTTTCGAGAAGTTTGCGTTTGCGGCTCACGTCGCCACCATAACATTTTGCGGTGACATCTTTGCGCACCTGCTTCACTGTTTCGCGCGCGATGATTTTTGCTCCGATGGCCGCTTGAATGGCGATGTCGTATTGCTGACGCGGAATGAGCTCTTTAAGTTTCTCACACATGCGCCGCCCTAAAGTCACGGCATTATCCACATGCGTGAGTGCGCTTAATGCATCCACCTGCTGCCCATTGAGCAAAATATCGAGTTTGATGAGTTTTGATTCCCGGAATCCGTTAATGTAGTAATCAAAAGAGGCATAGCCTTTTGATATGCTTTTTAGCTTATCGTAGAAATCTATTACGATTTCGCCAAGAGGGATATCAAAAGTCAGCTCCAAACGGTTGCCGGAGATGTACTCTTGCTTCACGAGCTCGCCTCGCTTGCTCAAACATAGTGTAATGATTGGCCCCATGTAATCGCTTTGGGTAATGATGCTCGCCCGGATGTAGGGTTCTTCAATCTTTTCTATCGAGGCCACATCGGGCAGCCCTGCCGGGTTGTGCACCTCAATCATATTGCCTTTTTTATCGTATACGTTATATGACACATTAGGCACCGTGGTGATTACCTCCATGTTGAACTCACGGCTAAGGCGTTCTTGCACGATCTCCATGTGTAGCAATCCCAGAAAACCGCAGCGGAATCCAAATCCTAAAGCCACGCTCGATTCGGCTGTGAATGTGAGTGCCGCATCGTTCAGTTGCAGTTTTTCAAGCGAAGCTCTCAAATTCTCAAAATCCTCAGGCTCAATAGGATAGACACCCGCAAAAACCATGGGTTTCACTTCTTGAAAACCCTCAATGGCGTGTTCGCAAGGTCGTTGCACATGCGTGATGGTGTCACCCACGCGCACTTCTATGGAGTTTTTGATGCCTGAAATAATGTAGCCCACATTGCCGGCTTGCAGCTCTTCGCGCGGCGACAAATTCAGTTTGAGCACTCCCATTTCATCCACATGGTATTCTTTGCCTGTATTTACAAACTTTACGAAGTCGCCATTGTGGAGTGTGCCATTCAATAGCTTGAAATACACTATAATGCCTCGAAATGGATTGAAAACCGAGTCGAAAATCAGGGCTTGTAACGGAGCGGATTCATCTCCTTTAGGTGCCGGAATCCGGTGCACAATGGCTTCAAGGATTTCAGGTACACCCAGTCCGGAACGCGCGCTGCAGCGCAAAATGTCGGAGGGGTCACATCCTAATAATTCCACAATTTCGTCTTCCACTTCATCGGGATGTGCACTATCCATATCGATTTTATTAATGACTGGAATAATTTCCAGTTCATTATCGATGGCCATATAAAGGTTGCTTATGGTTTGCGCCTGAACGCCTTGTGTGGCGTCGACCACAAGCAATGCGCCTTCGCACGCAGCGATGGAGCGCGACACTTCATAGGAAAAGTCGACGTGTCCCGGAGTGTCTATCAAGTTCAGTGTGTATTGCTCGCCATCAAGCACATAGTTCATCTGGATGGCATGGCTTTTTATGGTGATGCCACGTTCACGCTCCAAATCCATGTCGTCGAGCACTTGGGCCTGCATGTCTTTCCCGTCGACTGTTCGTGTGAATTCGAGCAGTCGGTCGGCAAGCGTGCTCTTGCCATGGTCAATATGGGCTACGATGCAAAAATTTCTGATTTTGTCCATGTGAGAAAATGGAATAATTATATTATGCAAAAATAATCATTTTTTTTGATAACTGCACTATTCTTTCACTGTCTGAACCCAATTAACAGACCGTCGGCAAAAAACAGATATTTCCCGCCATCGTAGTGCCAATATTCCCGCAGACCCGTTTGGTCTGGCAAGCGATTGATGCGCCGAGGCTCGCCCATCGACAGCCTGCATTCATCTTTTGTCATGCCTTGCGCCACTCGCCCTTGCACAATGAGTTGCCATGTTTCATCTGAAATCGACGGAAACGACAATCGAGGATCAGAGAGGCTAAACATCGCATCGAAGTCACGCCCGGGCATTGTGGCTCCCGGTGCCGACATCCACACAAAAGCCCTTTTTCCGTCATCAGAAGTGAAATTCACGCGCAAGGGAAGTACTTTGTTGCCCGGCACCACGTCAGTGATAGTGACTTTAACATATTTCCTTGCGTGATATAACTGCTCGTCCTGTGGGTCATACCACAAGTTGGTCAGGATGAATGCATCGCGATTCCGCAGTTGTGAGCGCACATGATTCACCATATCCACATCGATGAGCAAGGGGATGCGCCATGCGCTCGTGAGTTCGTCAGATGTCTTGCCGGTCCGATACAGCCAATGACCCTTGTGGGCATCAATGAAATGGAGATTGATGGTGGCTCTGTTGTCGAGCACACTGCCGGTTTCTTCTCCATCATAGGTCAAAATGCTCCCTGCCAGTTTCACGCTGTCGCCTTTCTCAATAGATTCGGGCAACATGATTAAGCGGATTTGGTCGTCGGTCACATAGAATTGTTTCCCTTTTTGCCATGCCGGCACACTATCGGGGCGTGATGTCAGCCACGAGGACGATTGCTGTCGCTCCAGCTCATTGATGGTTTTTTGCACTTCCTTGTCGGTGACTTTTGGTGTGCTTTCTACCCCAGTGAAATTGCAGGCAGATAATAACAACAGCGATATTATAAAAACAACAGAACGAGTCATGGCAGGCGATTAAAATTGCGGATGAAAATCTTTTGTCAATTGAATATATTCGGAAGAGAACTCGTGGTCGCTCTCTTGAATGACAAGAGAGTCGCGCTCAATGTCGCACATTGTCGGCTTAAACGACCACAAAATGCGTTTGGGATTCTGTCCTCTCACGGGAATCACAGTGATTTCACGCTGAACGTGCAGTCCGGCGTGAGCGGCTGCATTGATAACGGCATCACGAGCGCTCGCCGGTGTGATGATGGAAACAGTTCCATTATCGGAAAGTATTCTCGATGCGGAGGTAAGCAGTTGGCCAAAACTCAAATCATGAGTGTGCCGTGACTGGTTGCGCAGATCCGAAGGCGAGAAAATATCTTCTTGATAAAATGGAGGGTTTGACACCACCAAATCATAGGACTCAGTGGCCGTGATTGCACGGACGTCGGCCAGCTGAGCGGTGAGCCTGTCGCTCCACGGTGAGGCTTTGAAATTTTCGGACGCTTCTTCCACTGAAGATTGATGTATGTCGATGCCCGCAATGTGAGCTTGCCGGCAACGTTGCGCCAACATCAAAGCAATGATTCCGCATCCGGTGCCCACATCTAAGACACGTTGCTCACCATCAACCGGGCACCATGCTCCCATTAAGACAGCATCGGTGCCCACTTTCATCGATGAGCGGCTGTGTGAAAGTGAGAACTGTTTGAACCTAAAGGGTTTAGTATTCATCCCATGCCTTTATCTCGATATCGTCGGGGCTCATTTTGCAGAAAGCGTCGATGAATGCGCAGGCTAAACGAGCATTGGTGATGAGGGGAACATTCAAATCGACAGCGGCTCGGCGAATTTTATAGCCATTGGTTAGCTCGGTCGAAGATAGATTCTTGGGAATGTTCACCACCATGTCAATTTCGTGATTGTGCAGCAAATCGATGGCTTGCGGCTGACGGTCTGGCTCACTGGGCCAGTGCGTCATGATTGCCGGAATACCATTGTCATTCAGATATTTGTGCGTTCCCGCAGTGGCATATAGGCAGTAACCCTTATGGTGCAACTGATAGGCCGACTCGAGGAGATCGGCTTTGGTGCGAGCCGTGCCCGTGCTCAACAGCACACCGCCGCGTTCAGGGATTCGTTGACCCACCGACAACATTGCCGTCAGCAGCGCTTCATCGGTTGAGTCGCCGAGGCAGCCTACCTCGCCCGTTGATGCCATATCTACGCCCAAAACGGGGTCGGCACCCTGAAGGCGAGAAAAAGAGAATTGAGATGCCTTGATTCCCACATAGTCAAGGTCAAAGGCACTTTTTGAGGGACGCTCAACTGGAACGCCCAGCATGACTTTTGTGGCCAACTCAATGAGATTGATTTTTAGC
The DNA here is from genome assembly GCA_017478855.1 of Muribaculaceae bacterium. Lineage (GTDB taxonomy): Bacteria > Bacteroidota > Bacteroidia > Bacteroidales > Muribaculaceae > Sodaliphilus. The sequence goes on from JAFVCX010000123.1 coordinate 4,609, forward strand.
ACTTTCGACACAAAGGGGAAACTGCGCGATGCTCGCAAATTGCATTCAATCACCTTAATGTCGTTGTTCTTGGCGAGATATTGGATGTTGAAGGGTCCGCTGATGTTAAGCGCACGAGCAATTTGACTACTTATTTTCTTGATGCGGCGAATCGTTTCCACGTAGAGTTTTTGCGGAGGGAATTGGATGGTGGCATCACCAGAATGGACACCCGCAAATTCTATGTGCTCACTGCATGCATAGGCAATGATTTCACCGTTACGCGCCACGCAATCCCATTCGATTTCTTTGGCATTTTGAATGAACGAGCTAACTACCACGGGATGCTCTTTTGACACATTGGCCGCAAGCAGCAGGAACTTTTGCAGTTCCTCGTCGTTGCTGCACACGTTCATGGCCGCACCTGAGAGTACATAGCTGGGGCGCACCAGCACGGGATAGCCCACTTCGGCCACAAAATTATGAATGTCATCGAGCGAAGTGAGTTCGCGCCATGCCGGTTGGTCGATGCCCAATCTATCAAGCATTGCAGAGAATTTGTGGCGATCTTCCGCATTGTCGATACTTTGTGCCGAAGTGCCAAGAATATTCACGCCTTGACGGTCGAGTTTCATGGCCAAGTTGTTGGGTATCTGTCCGCCGGTTGAGAGGATGGTGCCATGAGGCTGTTCAAACTCAAGAATATCCATCACTCGCTCAAACGTGAGTTCATCAAAGTAAAGGCGGTCGCACATGTCATAGTCGGTCGACACGGTTTCAGGATTATAGTTAATCATAACCGATCGCCAACCTTCTTGTTTAGCCGTGAGCAGAGCATTCACACTGCACCAGTCAAACTCGACCGAGCTTCCAATTCGGTAGGCTCCAGAACCCAGCACCACAACGCTGCGGTGGTCGTGCTCATATTTGAGATCATGATGTGAGCCATTATAGGTGACATACAAATAGTTGGTTTGTGCCGGATATTCGGCCGCAAGCGTATCGATTTGCTTCACTACGGGTGTTATGCCTAATTGCTTGCGGCGGGCACGCACTTTGAGATTACCATCCTCTCCTGTGCCCACCTCATGCTTGAGTACGGCGCGAGCAATTTGGAAGTCGCTGAAACCTTGCTGTTTTGCCTTGCGTAGCAAGGAGGCGGGAATGGATGCGACAGTTTCGTGCCGCTCAAGCTCAAGAGCTGTTTCATAGAGGTTATGTAATTTCTCAAGGAACCAGCAATCGATTTTTGTAAGTTCATGAATGCGCTTGACCGAATAGCCGTTGCGCATGGCGGCTTCGATAACGAAGATGCGCATATCGGTGGGTTCGCGCAAAGCTTTGTCGATGTCGTCGATGCTCATGGGGCGATTCTCAATAAACCCATGTTTGCCCTGCCCTATCATGCGCAATCCTTTTTGGATGACTTCTTCAAAGGTGCGCCCAATGGCCATCACCTCACCCACTGATTTCATGCTTGAGCCAATCTCACGCTTGACACCGTGGAATTTGCCCAAGTCCCAGCGAGGAATCTTGCACACCACATAGTCGAGAGCCGGTTCGAAGAAAGCTGAAGTGACTTTGGTGACCGAATTTTTGAGATCGAAAAGTCCATAACCCAATCCTAATTTTGCTGCTACGAAAGCCAAAGGATATCCGGTGGCCTTGCTGGCAAGTGCCGAGCTGCGACTCAGCCGCGCATTCACTTCAATGACTCTGTAGTCCATGGAGTGCGGATCATAGGCATATTGAATGTTGCACTCGCCTATGATGCCCAAATGGCGAATAATTTTGATGGCAAGACTGCGCAAATAGTGATAATCGTCATTATTGAGTGTTTGTGATGGGGCGACGACGATGCTTTCGCCCGTGTGTATGCCTAATGGGTCAAAGTTTTCCATGTTGCACACGGTGATGCAGTTGTCGAAGCGGTCACGCACGACCTCATACTCAATTTCCTTCCAGCCTTTTAGTGATTTCTCCACCAGCACTTGTGGAGAGAAAGCCAGCGATTTCTCCACAAGCGATCGCAGCTCATCTTCGGTGTCGCAAAAGCCGCTGCCCAGTCCGCCCAATGCGTAGGCGGCTCTGACAATCACCGGATAGCCCACGTCTTGCGCGGCCTTGATGGCATCTTCAACGCTTGATACGGCTTCGCTTCTTATGGTTTTGACATTAATCTCGCCAAGGCGTTGATTGAACAATTCTCGGTCTTCCGTATTGATGATGGTTTCAACAGGAGTGCCAAGTACTTGCACACCATACTTTTCAAGAATGCCGTTTTCAAAAAGTGTGACACCACAGTTGAGGGCGGTTTGTCCACCGAAAGACAGCAAGATACCGTCGGGGCGCTCACGGGCAATGACTTTTTCGACAAAAAATGGAGTTACCGGCAAGAAATAGATGCGGTCAGAAAATCCCTCGCTCGTTTGCACCGTGGCAATGTTGGGATTGATGAGCACGGTGGAGATGTTCTCTTCTTTCAAGGCCTTGATGGCCTGCGAACCGCTATAATCGAATTCGCCCGCCTCACCTATCTTCAAGGCACCAGAACCTAGTATCAAAACCTTTTTGATTTCTTTATTAATCGCAGCCATAATGCAAGTGTTTATTTCTGATTAACAACTAAATCCATAAATTTATCGAAGACAAACTCTGTGTCGGTGGGACCGCCACAGGCTTCGGGGTGAAATTGTGTGGAAAAATAAGGGCGAGTCTTATGACGAATGCCCTCGTTGGTGCCATCGTTCATGTTGACGAATAGAGGATCCCAATCAGAATCAAGAGTATTAACATCCACAGCAAAACCGTGGTTTTGCGATGTGATGAAACAACGATTTGTTCCCACTTGACGCACGGGCTGGTTGTGACTTCGGTGGCCATATTTCAGTTTATAAGTGGTTGCACCCGCCGCTTTAGCCAGTAATTGGTTTCCCATGCAGATGCCACAAATGGGCTTGTCGGTGCTGAACGCTTTGCGAATGTGTTCAACTGTGGCTTGCGCAAAGTCAGGATTTCCCGGCCCATTTGCAATGAACAGCCCGTCCATTTCAAGCGAAGAAAAATCATAGTCCCACGGAACACGTGTCACGTGAGCGCCACGCTTGAGCAGACATCGAATGATGTTGTGCTTCACACCGCAATCAATGAGAACCACATGATGATTGGCCGG
>JAFVCX010000124.1 GCA_017478855.1 Muribaculaceae bacterium
GCCAATAGTGAGAAAAACGAAGCGCATGACTGACGCTGCACCGGCTCATGCCCAACTATAAAATTGCTTCAAATGTCGAATTCTCTACATACAAACCATCGCTGGCTGTGTAAAGGCTTGCTTCTCGCTTGCCTCTTGTTTTTAGCGCAAGCGCCGCAGGCTCGCACTGTGCGCGATTTCTTTGCAAGCGAGCCGGGCGATGTGTTCATGCTTATCCAGTCCAACATGCGGCTTGACCTCATGGACTACTACGATAGCGGCCAACGCGTGTTTGCCACCAACAATTTGGGTAACGGCACACAGCTCGATACGATTACCGACGTCTATATGAAACTTCACACAAGTGCCGCTCGCACTGTGCAGCTGCGCATGGTGCCCATGATGCGCGACACCGTGCTGGCTGTGATAGAAACGGTCCTCACGCCTGTGCCCGACAGCCATATCACCTTTTACAACAAGAATTGGGTGCCGCTGCGCAGCATCAAACCTTTTGAGATGCCCACGCTGGCCGATTTCTTTTTGCCTGCCACGCCTCGTGAACGACGTGATGACTTGACGCGCACGCTGCCCTTTGCTCCCATCAAGCTCGACTTTGCCGGAGAAAACTTTGGCGAACTGCGTGCCAGCCATGGACTCAACCGGTTTCTTTCGCGAGAAGAGTTCGCCCAGTGGCAACCTCATCTTGTGAGCGAGTTGCGTTACCGTTTGCAAGGACGCAAGTTCAAGCTACAGAAATCACCTAATTAACCGCTTTCTCGCGCATGCCAGCCGATATTTTTTCTAACGAAACGCCGCAGGCTCTCACCTTGAGTCAACTGAATGGTCGCATCCGAGCATTGCTGAACGATGCCACTGTGCAGGGACAATGGGTGCTGGCCGAAACGAGCGACGTGCAGCAACGCCGTGGCCACTGCTACCTCGAACTGGTGGAGAAAGATGCCCAAAATGGAGCCATTGTGGCGAAGGCACAAGCTGTGATTTGGGCTAATGTGTTTGCCCGCTTGAGTGTGCTTTTCCAGCAAGTCACAGGCTCACCGTTTGGTACGGGCATGAAAGTGATGGTCAGAGTGAGTGCCTCATTTCATGAGCAATATGGCATGAAACTCGTGATCAGCGACATCAATCCCGATTTCACGTTGGGCGACATGGCACGGCAGCGCAAAGAAATTATTGAGCGGCTCACGCGTGAAGGGCTCATTGAACTTAACCGCCAGCTGGAGTGGCCAGAGGTGCCGCAACGCATCGCCATCATTTCGGCGGCAGGGGCAGCGGGCTATGGCGACTTTATGAACCAGTTGCACAATAATCCCTATGGACTGCAATTCTACACATGCTTGTTTCAGGCTGTGATGCAAGGCTCCAACACGGCTCCCAGCGTCTTGACCGCCCTGCGACGCATTCGTGAGCACGTGAGCCTCTTTGATTGCGTGGTGGTAATTCGTGGCGGCGGCTCTACCACCGACCTCAACGCTTTCGACAACTACGACATGGCTGCCGCCATCGCCACCATGCCCATTCCCGTGATAGTGGGCATAGGCCATGAGCGCGATGTGACGGTGCTCGACTATGTGGCTGCCATGCGCGTGAAAACGCCCACCGCGGCGGCCGAGTGGCTCATTCAGCGCGGTGCAGCAGCCTTGACGCGGCTTGCCGATTTGGGAGCCGACCTTGCCCTCGCCGTGCGCGACATTGTGGCGCATGCCCGCGAGCAACTGACCTATTACGCAAGTTTCATCCCCTCGGCGGCAAGACGTGTGGCCGATACGGCTCGTTTGCACATTTCTCATTTGGCCCACGCCATTCCGCTGGGCGTGAGCAACCGGCTCGCCGGAGAGCAAATGCGCCTCGCGCATAACACCGAGCTGATGCGCACCACCGCGGCGTCAATCATGAGCCGAGAGAAGATGCGCCTCGATGCCCTGCAAGAAATGTTTAATCTGCTCTCGCCACGCAATATCCTTAACCGTGGCTATGCGCTACTGATGTCGCAAGGCAAGTTTGTCACCAGTGTGGATAACCTTCATGCCGGCGATGAGCTGACGGTGCACCTGCGTGATGGCCGAGTGAGAACCGTGGCCAAAGAGGTGCTCAAAGCGCCCAAGACCGACTGAAGTGATGATTACTCCCTATCAAGAATCTTTTAACACTGATAATACAATGGAAGATAACAACACGCTCACTTATACGCAAGCTGTGAACGAACTGGAAGAAATCGTCAAGAAAATGCAGGACCCCGAGTGCAGCATTGACAACTTGAGCGATTACACCAAGCGCAGCAAGCAGCTGCTTGACTTTTGCCGCAAGAAACTCACGGCGACCGACGAGGAGCTTAAGCGCATCCTTGCCGACCTTGAAGCGCAATAAACCGATGTGACGAAACGCCCGCTGCCGGCTTGACGCGGGCATTCAGGCGGTGTGATAGGTCACGAGGCCGGGCATGGAATTGCGCACGATTTTTCTGATGGCAATGTCGTAGCGTGAAGCCACATCAAGCAAGATGTCACTATAAGTAGTGGCCACCGAGCCCACTACGCACACAGGATATTGCTTGTAGTCGGCATACTGACACACATTGCGCTCAAAGAAACGTGCGAACTCTTTTCTCACAAGTTCCACCACATAATCATTGTCGAGGTGTTCGGCAAGAAAAAACGAATAGGCACGCAGGTTGCGGTTGGCCGAGGCGTTGTTGTACACCGCATCCATGATATCGTCGGGTTTCACCTTATAGGTTTCAAAAAAGTTGTCGGCCAGCTCTTGAGGAGCCAATCCCTTGAGCACATCACCCAAGAAAATGCGGCCCAAAGCCGACCCGCTTCCCTCATCACCCAAGATAAAGCCTAATGAACGCACGTTTTGCACAATGTCCTTGCCGTCATAAAGACATGAGTTTGAGCCTGTCCCTAAAATGCAAGCAAGTCCCGGCTCATGCACCAAAAGACCGCGGGCGGCTCCCAACAGGTCGCTCATGACCGTAACCGGCGTTTTGAATTGCGCCACCAGCGACGATTCCACCGTTTTGTTTTTTTCAGGGCTGTTGCATCCGGCACCATAATAATACACATGCGACCAGCGGCGCTTAAAAAACACATCGGGGAGTTCCAGCCTGATGCTGTGGCTGATTTCTCTGCGAGATTGAAAAAAAGGATTCAAACCCGCCGTGAATGCGTGCTCAATGATCTTGTCGCCTTCCACGAGTGTCCACTCGGTGCGCGTGCTGCTGCTTTCAGCAATCACTTTAATGCCGTGGTTTGCTGCCATGCCTAAATAGATATTCTGAGATCTTTAGATTCGAAAATTATTTGTTAATAGGATGATTCAAAGGTTAAAAACCTGTTAATCTCCAAAACGTTTTTTCTGATTTCGACCACAAAATTACTGTTTCTGTCATTCGTGTGCAAGAAAATGACCCATAAATAGACATTATTACATGAATTTTACGATATAAACATAAAAATTAACAAACGAAAAGCTCATGAAAAAAATTACGTGTCGCATTGCGAGGACGAAGAACCGGTCAAGAACTATGCTCCGCAAGGCAAACACATAATTTGCCGCAACTTTAGCATGGGCATTTGCGTTATTTGAAAAAGTGTAGCTATCTTTGCAGTCAAAATAGCTTTCTGTCAAAGAGCGACTTCTATAGGATGAGTGCAATGCCACAGGCGCATGCGCTTGAGAAACTTGATGGAATCTCTTTTTTGATGAGAACAAAAAACAGATATTAACCTTAAAATGAAAGAATTGATGAAGAAATTTTTACTCTCATTGGCCATGCTCATTCCGAGCATCGTCATGGCGCAAGATGCCACTGCAGTGATCACATTCGACCAAGAACAGGTGGGCCAGTCGGCACGCCTCGGACTGGTGGCTAACGGCGACTACAAAGTAGATTGGGGTGACGGACAGCTCGTGGAATACAGCGGCGGCGCTTACCGCACCGAAACAGTGAAGGGAACCACTATGAAACTCTATGGTGACTTCATTCAAATCGTGGCAAACAACGTCAATATTACCGATGTGAACTTTGACGGCTGCCCCAACATGGTGCAGTTGCAACTGAACAACAATAAATTCAAAACGTTAAATGTGAGCCACATGACGGCCATGACAGGACTGTATGCCGAGGGTGGCTCCATCCAGACCCTTGACGTGGCCGGCTGCAAGTCGCTGCGCGTGCTCGATGTGAGCGAGAACCAAATCACCGGCTCTGTTGATTGCTCGGCCATGACCAACTTGTCAAAAATTGATTTGGGCGACAATCGCATTACCGAGGTCAAACTCCCCAAGCAGGAAGTGCTCACCGGTCTTGACGTGCGCAACAACCAACTCACGACACTCGATTTGGCCGGATTGCCCAAACTCGAAGAAATTGACGCGCAAGGCAACCGCCTCACTTCGCTCGACCTCACTGGACTTGATGCACTCACTGAGCTCTATGTCTATGAGAATGAGTTGACGGCCATCAATGTGGCTCCGGCGACTAATCTGGTGACCTTGAGCGCGGCCGACAACAAGATTGCGTCGATCGACTTGTCGAAAAATACCAAACTCGAAGGAGTGCACCTGACCAATAACGAACTCACCGAGATTGACCTCACGGCCAACACCGCCGTGCGCTACCTCAACATTGGCGGCAACCACCTCCAAACTCTGAATGTGTTGCCCCTTACCAACTTGTCGCGCCTCACAGCTGAGAACAACCGACTTTCGAGCATCGACCTCACTGGTAAAGGTAGCCTTTACACACTCTACCTCGACCACAACGACCTCACTTCGCTTGATTTGAGCGGCGCGCCTCGTGTCTACGACTTGAATGTGGGCTTCAATGAGTTGGATGCCATCGATTTGAGCAAACATAATATCTACTATCTGCAAGTGAACGACAACCACCTGAAGAGCATTGATTTGAGCGCAAGCTCTTATCTCTATCGCCTTGCTGTGGAGAACAATGAACTGACCGCCCTTGACATCACTGGCAAAAACTATTTGCAAAGCCTCACCATGCACCACAATAAGCTGGATGCCGATATGGTCAATACCATCATTGCCAATCTGCCCGATGTGACTAACGTGTCGGTAAGCGACTACAACCGCGACTGGGCAAAAGTCTTCAGCTTCGACAAGTATGAGAACACCCAAGTGCAGGATGCCATCAACAAGGGCTGGAACACCATCCCCTACGAAACAACCGCCATCAACGCCGTCGACGGCGAAGCCCGTGTAGTGGCCACTCGTTGCTATGCCGTGAATGGCACCTTGCTGCGCGATGAGCCGCAAAGCGGCGTCTTTGTGCGCATGCAGGTGATGAGCGATGGAACCACCGTCACCACCAAAGTCGCAAAATAAATAAGTGAACAACAATATGAATAACAAATGTTTATTACGGCTGGTCGCGGCTTTGCTGCTGATTGCCACGGCGCACGACGCTATGGCAACGGTCTTCTATGTGAAGGCCGGAGCGCAAGGCGATGGCTCCAGCTGGGAAAATGCGCAAGGGAATTTGCAGGCGGCGATCGAGGCTGCCCAAGCCGGCGACCAAGTGTGGGTGGCGCAAGGAACTTATCGTCCCGACTCGCTCATTCAGGCCCGTCGTGCCACTTCCTATGCATTCATGCTGAAGGACGGTGTGAGCCTTTACGGAGGCTTTGCCGGCAATGAATCTTCCATTGAGCAGCGTGAAATCAAGCCCACGGGCAAACCCTATGACTTCGTGCATGAAACCATTTTGAGCGCCGACGATAGTGTGCCCGATGTGTGGGTGCGCGAAATCGCCGAGGGTACATCGTTCCGGCTCACTTGGCGAGTCGAAAACAACCAAGTGCTGGGCACTGAGGGAAATGGCAGCCATGTGCTGTATCGGGCAGAAGTCATCGCGAACCCCACAGAAATCAACGGATTCACGCTCACAGGCGCTAATGCCAACGTCTATCAGGTGAAAGCCTATGGTGGCGCACTCTACGCGCTGGGCAATGTGCAGCTGCGTGCTTGCCGGGTAGTGGAAAACTCGGGCTACTTCAGGGCGCAGTCCATCACCGACAGCAACACCTATGGTGGTGCCGTGTTCCTGAATGGAGCCGGCAATGCTGCCATCGAACAATGCTATTTTGCTCGCAACTATTGCCATTCAAGCTATGGCAATGGCTTGGGTGGAGCTATCTTTGCCCGCAACGTGGCCATTAGTGATTGCGATTTTGCCGATTGTGTGGCCGAAGATGCCGGTGGAGCCATCTACAACATGGGCGGCACCATAGCTCGCTGCACCTTTAGCGAGTGTTATGGCGGCAGTGGCGGTGCCGTTTATAACGACGGCACCGTGAGTGATGTGACCATCATGGATTGCCGTGCCCTTTTGGGTGGTGGCATTTTCAATTATGGCACTGTGACTAATGCCGTCGTGGCCAACTGCTATGCCGATGCGCCCGAATATGGCGACGCATTGGGTGGCCGAGGCGGTGGCATGCTCATAGCCGGCGGCTCGGTGAACCAAGCGGCAGTGTTCAACAACATGGCTTTCTGGGGTGGTGGCATTTATATGACGGCTGGCGCATTGGCCAACAGCACTGTGCAGCACAACATCATTCGTGCCAATCTTGAAGCCGATACGGCCAATGTGGGCATGGTCAACCACGACCTCTTCGACTCGATGGTGTTTAACTCTATCACTGCCGATGCCGAAGTCAGCAATTTTGCACAACCCACCACTTGGCGAGGCATTGCCCTTGATGCGGCCGACACCTTGGCAATTCACAGCGCCAACTGGGCTTTGGCTACAGGCAGCCAGTTTATTGATGCCGGCACATGGGTGAGCCAATACGCTACCGAAACCGATTTGGCCGGCAATGCACGCATAGCGGGAGAACGCATCGACGTGGGTGCCTATGAATTCCAGCCGCAGACTCATCTTAAAGGAGATGTGAATGGCGACGGCGTTGTCGATGTGAACGATGTGAATATTCTCTTGAACATCGTGCTTGGCAAAGACGCTGCCGAGCCATACGACGGCCGAGCCAATGTGGACGGCGAGGGCGATGTGGATGTGAACGACGTGAATATTCTGATTAACATCATTTTGGGCATCTAACCGCCTTGATTTCCCAATATAGTGAGGGGGAGTTTCCGCGCAGGAAACTCCCCCTCGTTGTTACTGTCTAAGGCACCATTAATTAGTGGCTGACCACCACCTTGTGTGTCGAGATGAGCCCGTTCACATAGACCTTGAAGGCATATACGCCGCTGGTGATGTCGCTCACGTTGATGTAGTTGCCGGCATGACGGGCCACGAGGGCACCGGCCATGTCATACAGTTCCACTCCTTGAATCAAGCCGTCGGCACTGGCCACAAGGTAGTCACTGGCAGGATTGGGCATCACCTTAACGCCGGCCAGTGCCACATGACCGATGCCCGATTCACCCGATGTCTTTTGATAAAGCACATCGTCGATCAGCAAAGTGCCGCTCACGCCCATCTTGGCGCGGCTGCCCTCGGTGTCATGGCTCAATTTGAAGCCTGTAAGACGATAGTTGCCGCCATTGCTTGGCACGCAAGTCAGGTATTGCCAGCCGTGGAAGTCAATATTGCCCAAATCCACCTCAATGGGAGCTATGGCGCTGTCGTCGGCCGGAGCCAACACAACTTTGAGCGCATTGCAGCTCATGTCGCCCCACACATGCACGCCCAGCGTGTCGCCACGGGCAAATCCCTGCTGGGGCAACTCCGAAAGATTGATGACGGCCTGTGCCTCGTTAGTCACGCCGGTAAAGTCATATTTGAGTTGCAACGACTTGCTGCCCAGCAAGCGAGTGGTCGAGGTAGAAAGTGCTGCCGAAGCATAATTGCCTGTCACTGCGGCACCATCGGCACTCTCGCCGTCAAACAGCACCACCGAACCGGGCTTCTCGCTTCCCATATCCACCGCTTTGAAGTGAATTACTTGGGCGGCGGGCAAGTGAATGCCGGCAGTGTCGCTCACCTCACGGTCAATCTCCAGCACATAATCGTCGCCGGCCACCAGATCTTTGGTGAGCGGCAGGCGAATGTAGCCATAGGCATCGCCACTCTTGTTGTTTTTGATGCTGCGCTTGTTCCAAGCCTGTTCGGTCGCGTCTTTGTCCTTGATGCGGAACAAATTGAACAAATCTTTCGATTGCAACAATGAATCGGTGCGGAATTCGGAGTTCACCGTCTTGAAGTGCACCTTGCAACCTTCGCGCGGCCACAGAGCCAGCGTGTTCAGATGATTGCGCCCCTGTGTGGTGAATTGCATTGTGAAGTCACGTTCCATTTCGGTGCCGCCACCGTGCTGCGCGCTCTTTTTGAGCGTGACGGTATAGAGCGTGTTCACGTCGTATGCGTCGTCGGGCGTGAAAATCATGCGATAGTTCGTGTCTTCCCATGTGATTTTTCCGTCCACATGCGGCGTGATGGTGAAGGCGGCTTCTGTGCTGGCAATATCCATGTCCCAATTAAATTGCAGCACGATGGGCTCCACGCACTTCACGGGCGCGTCACCGCTGGCCCACACGGGCGAGTAACTCACCACTTCGGGGGGCGTGTTGCGCACCCGCTTCAGGTCAAAGTTGCAATAAGTGGGAGCGTTGGCCGCCACGGTCACCTCTTTGCTCTGTCCGAAGTGCTCTGCCTCGCTCACTTCCACGGTATAGGTGCCCGGAGCCACATATTTGAACAGATAGATGCCGTTCTGAATATTGTCGGTCGTGGTTGTTTGCACCACATTGCCATTGGCATCAAGCAGGCACACGGTGGCGTTGTTGATGGGTTGGCGCACGTCGGCGCCATGCATCACATAGGTGGCGTCGCGCAGCAGGCGGTCGTCGCGCAGATTGCCGGTGATGATGCCTAAGTCATACTGGTCTAAACGCCCGAAATAGCGGTCGGCACCCAGCGAGAAATTCCATCCTTCCACCCAGCAATAGTCGCGATTGATGAGGCGGTAGGTTTCTGGAATATAGTCGTGAAATGAGCCTTCGTCGAGCATCGACACCACATTGTTGCCACGCAGCACGCCCAAGCCCTGCAAACCCCACGAGGGGTAGAAAGTCCAGTCGCCATAAATGGCATAATTGTTGTTGGTCCACACCGTCGATTGGTTAGCAATCAGATACACACCCAAGTCGCTGGCCAGCTTGTCGCTGCCGGCCACTTGCGGCTGGCCTGTGTAGCCTCGATAGAGCCCCAGTGGGAAATTGATGCGATAGTTGTCGCCGGCACCGGTGGCATTGCTGTGAATGGCATAGAATATATCGGCACCGCTGGCGTTGCACAGAGCCACGATGGTCGATAAGTTCAGGTCGCTGTTTTCGTCGTTGGTCACGCGAGAAATGCTGGTTTTGTAGCCTTTCTTCTTCAGCACTTCTTGCAGGGCGAAACCTTTCCACAGGCTGGCGTTTGATTCCCAAAAACCGGCTGTGTCGCCTTGCGCGAATGGTGCCACCACCACATTGCGGTCGTCGCTCTCATGACCTCCGTGGCCGGGATTGATATACACATGGGGCTGTTGTGCCACAGCACCATTCATGCCCACGAGCACTGCCGCAGTCATGACCAATGATTTCAGTAAATTTCGTTTCATAGCTTTGAGCAGTGGTTATTCGTTAATAGCGATTGTCGTTAAATACAGATTGCCGTCGATGCTCGTGTAGATGATTTTTCCGGCAGCGGCGGTGGGCTGCATGGTCATCGAGGTGGGGCGGGTCAGTTCGGTTTTGTATGTGCCGTCGGCTTTGAGCAGCACGATTTGCGAGGAGGAGAACTGGTGGCCGTCGTAGGTGGCGTTTTGTGCCACGATGTAGTGGTCATCATACCACGAGGGCATTTCGTAGTTGCCCAGTTCGGCTTCCACGCGGCCGTTTAAGTCCATCACCACCACACCGCGTCCGGCGGCAAAAAATGCCACATGCTGCCCGTCGGGCGACAGGCTGGCCCACAGATAACCGGCATGAGATTCCACGGGCGAGAATCTGCGTTCACGGCCGTTCACCGTCACAATCACTTCCGAACCTTGCGTGCACACGGCAGTGCCCAGTTGCGAAGTGGCAAAGTCGCGTGCGGGAGCTTTCAGCCCGGCTCCGGTGGTGCCTTGCATGGGGCGCATCGCTCCATGCTGCGCCTCCAGCACCACACTGCTTTGAGCCGTGGCAGGGTCATAGGCATGACCGGTGCGATAAATCAGGTTGTGCTCGTTGCGAGTCTGAGTCACATAGTAGACCTTTCCGTCGCCGCCAAAGAACGCGTCCATGCCGGCACCGGCAGCATCGCTGATGCGGGTGGTCACGTCGAGCGCGAAATCATACATTTTCAGGCCGCTGCCGTCGGTGCCGGTAAAGAGCAGCCGGCTCCCGTCGCCATTCAGCACAGGGTGGTAGGCAGGCCCTTCCACACCCTGCAGCAGCCGCGAGCTTTGGGTCACGGTCACTTGTTGGGCGCTGGCCATCAGTGCCGCGCAGCCCAGTGCAGTGAGTAATAAATGTTTCATGAGTAATTATTTTTTAGAGTGTTATGGATTTTCATAGAAAAAGCCTGCTCATTTCGCTATCACAAAGTTGCAATAACTCGATGCGTTGGCCTTCACCACCACTTCGCGGCGATAATTGCTTCCCTCAATCGTGAGCAGGTAGCGGCCAGGCTTCAGGTCGTCAAACATATAGAACCCATTGTTCAGATTGTCAATCAAGTAGTGAGCAATGCGCTGTCCGTTGGGTTTGCGCAGCACCACCACTCGCTGATTGGCTGGTTGTTTCAGGTCGGCCTCAAAGGCGATGTAGCTGGTGTCGGCTCGCTCGCAGTCATAGCGCACCACGCCGGCCACCACACCGGTTTTTCCCTTCTGACTGCGCCCGAAGTATTCATCGATGCCAAGCGACTGGTTCCATGCCTCAAGGCGGCAAAAATCGGCGTTCAGTTTGCGGCACCGCTCAGGCATGTAGTCAAAAAATGAACCCTCGCACAGCAGACCCGGCAGCTTGTTGTAGCGCAGTACACCCAAGCCGGTTTTATATCCCCAATTATAATAGAACGACCAGTCGCCGGCCACACGCAGGCGGTGTGTCCACACGCTCGCTTCGTTAGCTCGCAGATGGCGGGCCACAGCACGGGCAAGGCTGTCGCTGCCGGCCACGGCTGGAGCGTTGTCGTAGCCCCTGAAAATGGTCAGAGGAAAGTTAAGACGCTTCTTCACGCCGGTGGCGTTGCTGTGCACCGAGAAGAACAGGTCGGCTCCGCTATTGGCGGCTAGAGCCACAATCTCAAAGAGGTCAAGGTCGTCATCCGAAGTGTTGTTGTGGCGCGTGGTGGCCATCTCATACCCCTTTTTCTCCAAGTAATCAATCAAGCCCTCGCCGGTGGCAAAATTGGAGTCCGATTCATAATAGGTGATCGAGTCGCCCGAGGCCACAAGGCGCAGTGGAGTGGGGCGGTCGTTGCTGTCGTGGCCGCCATGGCCCGGATTCAGAAAGATGCGTGGTGCTTTTTGGCAATATGCCGGGTTGAAGCTGCATGCAGCCACAAGCAAAGCAAAAAATAAAGCGATATTCTTTTTCATGATGTCAGGTAATCTTAATGGTTATTCGCTCACTTCAAGGGTCATGATGTGCACTTGGCCGCTCTTGGTGGTGTAGGTCACATGCCCTTGCTCGTTCACCATGGGTTGAATGGCACCGTCTTCAAGGTCGGTGAGCTGTTGCGAGAAACTGCCGTCGGCCGAGAGCAGATACAGATTCGAAGCACTATGGCGCTGCACGTTGCCAAAGTGGCCCATAGCCACAATGTGCTCGTTGTCGAGCCAGCAGGGCATCAGGTATTTGCCCAGATGAGCCAAGATTTTTCCCTGCAGGTCACACACATACAGGCCTTTGCCGGCGGCCACAAAGAGGAGCTTGCTGCCGTCGGGCGATACCGCCGCCCACAGATAACCCACCGTGTTGCTCACGGGCTGCAAAACGCGCTGCACGCCGTTGCTCACCACATAGAGTTGCGGCCCCAGCGTCCACGCGAGAAGGCCGGCCTTTTCGGTCATCGCGCTCTTGTGCTCGCCCACGTAGGCCGTGCCGCGGCTTCCCTTAATGGCATGCACGGCTCCGCGCTGATTCTTCAGCACGATGCGGTCGTTCCCCGTCAGTGGGTCAAAGCGATGAATCGAGCGATACAACAGATTGTTCTTGTCGGAGATGGCCGTCACATAGCACACCTCACCATCGCGGCCAAATATGGCATCGATGCCCGGCATGCCCTCGCGGCTCACCACACGCGTTTCTTGCGAGGTCAAGTCCTTCAGATAGAGAGCGTCGCCCTCGGTCGATGAATAGAGCAATCGCGTGCCGTCGGCATTGAGTTGCGGAAAATAGGCCGCGCTGTCCACCACCGTCACGTCGCCGGTCACTTGCGCGGTCTTGGCCGCTGCCGTGAGCCATAGCCCGGCAACCAAAAGTAAAAAAAGTTTTTTCATATCAATTAGTCTAAAAATAAATACGTCTTTTAGCAGCGAGTAAATCCCATGGCCTGCGCTTGCTCTGCCGTGTGGCAAAAATAAGTCACTTTGCCCTCGGCACACAACTCCTCGCCGGAATTCAGCACCCGCACGTCAATCACGGCGAGATTGCGCATCTGCTGGGCGAGCCGTGCCCTGACCTCAATGTGCGGTTCGCGGGTGCTCACGGGCTTGCGGTAGCGCAGCTCCAGCTTGGAAGTCATGCCACTCGTTTGCAGCTTGCGAAACACCACCCACGCAGCCGTTTCGTCGATGAGTGTGGCGAGGATACCGCCATGCAGCGTGTCAATCCAGCCCTGATAGTGCTGCTGAGGCTGCCAGTGGCTCACGACCTCGTCGTTATCCTCAAAAAACTCCATGTGCAGCCCCAGCGGATTGTCGGGACTGCAACCAAAACAGTCATACCCCTCGCGCTGCGACCACGGATTTTTAATCTTTTCCATGCAATTCATTCTTTAAGTCTACAAAGTTACGATTTAGCGAGAGAAAAGCCAAATTTATTTGATTTTCCGAGCGCAAGTAACTTCGGCGCAGCCAACGTTACGAGTTAAGAGAAAAGCCAAATTTATTTGATTTTCCGAGCGGGAGTAAACTTTGGCGCGGGCGTGGTGGCGGCAACCCTGTGACGAGACGGGGTAGCGCAACGCGCATTCATGTATTACCTTTGTACCCGAAAAATCGAATGTTCAACCTCTTAAATCACAATCATGAAAAATTACATCTACTCAAACAAATCATCTCATGCCGCACGTGCCAAGTGGTATGTGTCGACCAATGTAGTGAACAAAACCGGCAAACGCCGCCGCTCTCTTGCTCATGACGGCGCAAATCACTATCTTTGTACTCTTGAAAAACCAAACCAACATGGCAAGAATCAAATTTCTCTCTGTGGCCGCACTGCTGATGAGCTTTGTGGCCGGGTCGCCGGCTTTGCGGGCGCAAGTGAACGAAGGAACGATGCGCGACCGCATGTCGTGCACCAGCATCATGGTGGGCAAGAAGGCCTCGGCCGATGGCTCGATCATCACGAGCCACACATGCGATTCGTGGTACCGCACTTGGATGACGATGGTGCCGGCACGCGACTACGACCGCGACACCGTCACGGCCATTTACGATGGACGCATGCACACCCAATCACCGCTCGACAGCACCAAGATGCACCGCCGAGGCGTGATTCCGCAGGCGAAGCATACCTATCGCTTTCTCGACACGGCCTATCCCTGCCTCAACGAGAAACAGCTGGCTATGGGCGAAACCACCATATCGGGTCGCGACACCTTGCGCAACAAGAAAGGACTCTTTCTTATCGAGGAGCTGCAGCGCATAGCCCTCGAACGGTGTTCCACGGCGCGGCAGGCCATCACACTCATGGGAGAACTTGTGAAGCAGTATGGCTATGGCGACAGTGGGGAGGCACTCACTATTGCCGACAAGAACGAGGTGTGGCTCTTCGAAATCTTTGGCGAAGGGCCCAAGAAGGCGGGTGCCGTGTGGGCGGCGGTGAGAATCCCCGACGACCACATTGCGGTGTCGGCCAACATTTCGCGCATTTCTACCATCAATCTCAGCGACCCCTACCACTACATGGCTTCGAGCAATGTGTTCGATGTGGCTCGCAAACTCAATCTTTGGGATGGCAAAGAGCCTTTCTGCTTTTGGAAGGCTTACAGCGGTGCGAACTACCTGAAGGAAGTCAAGAATTACAGCGTGCGCGAGCTGTTTATCATGGATGCGCTCGCTCCCTCCTTGCATCTCACCGACACCATCTGCAACTTGCCGGTGAGCGTGCGGCCCGACGAGAAAGTCACAC
>JAFVCX010000001.1 GCA_017478855.1 Muribaculaceae bacterium
TCTCAAGCTGTTTACTCATTTTCTTGGTTTTATGTGATAAATATGATTTTGCGGATAAGTCACATTATTGGGGTTTCTCGCAAAGTTCCACGAGCGTTCCACAAGTAGTCTTGGGATGCAGGAAAGCAATGTTCAGACCCTCGGCACCACGGCGAGGCTTGGCATCGACCACGCGGCCACCTTTGCCTTGCACTTCATCAAGGGCATTTTGCACGCCGTCTTGCACGGCAAATGCAATGTGCTGAATGCCACCACGGCCGCCATTCTTCTCAATGAATTTGGCGATAGCGCTTTCGGGGGCAGTTGCCTCAAGCAACTCAATCTTGGTTTGACCCACTTGGAAGAAAGCAGTTTTCACGTGCTGATCCTCAACCTCTTCAATGGCAAAGCATTTGAAGCCTAAAATGTTCTCATAGAACGGAATAGCCTCCTCAAGCGAGGTGACAGCGATTCCCACATGCTCAATGTGCGAAATGTTCATAATAATTGGTTGTTAAGTTGATATTTAGTTAATAATAATTTAATGGTCAAATTGACTTGCAAATGTACGACAAATTCGTGGCTCGCACCCACAAAATGTGTGAAAACTTTGTGAAAAAGACACATCTCCATCTTTTTTTGAGCCTACTCGGTATATTTCACTTCACACGATTCGGCGGCAAGAAGTGGCAAGGGCATCTCAATCTCGTCATATCTGCGAGGTTTAGCCTGATGCGTGTCGAGGTATATTGAAGCCAGCCGAGCGCTCAAAGCAAGCAGTGTTTCGCGTCGGCGATGAGGCGATAGTTGGCACTCCCACACCACCAGCACGTAATATCCCATGTCGTGCAGCTCCTGGTGCACACGTTCATCTCTTGCTTTGTTGCGCGAGAACTTGGCACGCCAAAATTCTGTGTGCGTGGCAGGCATGCGAAACTTGTCGCAGTCGTGGCCGTGCCAAAAACACCCATTGACAAAAATGACGGTGCTGTAACGGCGCAGCACAATGTCGGGGGTGCCGGGCAGCTGACGAACACCCACCCGATAGCGAAATCCATTGCGCCACAACCAGCGGCGCACAATCATTTCGGGGCGTGTGTTGCGGCTGCCAATGCGGCTCATGCAGTGGCGACGCTGTTCGGGTGTCATTTTATCGGCCATGCGCAGGCGGTGCTACCTCTTCATGGGGTTGCCCTCATACCAGTTGACAAATGCCTGATTCACCATGCGGCATCCTCCCGGAGTGGGGTATCGGCCGGAAAAATACCAATCGCCCGGAGCCGACGGAATAGCTTCATGAAGCCCATCAAGCGACTGATACACAATCACGACCTCGGCCTCAATCTCCTGTGAGGTGACCATCTTGGCTATTTGGCGAGAAATCTCTTCGTCGGTAAATGGAGCATAGATGTCTTGCACGGGATTCTGCAACTCTTCATCGGGCACATGAATCATGGCCTTGCAACGGGCATACACATCGTCGATGATGGCTTGCCGGCCCGTGTTGCGCAGCAGCTCAATGGCGGCCTTAAAGGCGCAAAACTCGGCCATGCGACTCATGTCAATGCCATAATAGTCGGGATAGCGCACTTGTGGCGAAGATGACACAATCACGATGCGCCGTGGATGCAAGCGGTCGAGAATGCGAATGATGGATTGCTTGAGGGTGGTGCCGCGCACAATGCTGTCGTCAATCACCACGAGATTGTCAATTTTGTCGCGCACTTGTCCGTAAGTCACATCATAGACGTGGGCCGCAAGGTCGTTGCGCTGATTGCCTTCGGTGATGAACGTGCGCAACTTGATGTCCTTAATGGCTATCTTTTCGGTGCGCAAGCGTTGCGCCAAGATTTTTTTGAGCTGTTCTTGATAGTCTTGCGCAGTGGGGTCAAGGCCTAAAATCTGTTGCAATTTTTCTTCTTGCAAATGTCGGTTGAGTCCCTCCACCATGCCCATATAGGCCACTTCGGCCGTATTGGGAATAAAGGAAAAAATGGTGTTACTCAAATCGCCGTCAATAGCGTCGAGAATTTGCCGGGTGAGGTTGCGACCGAGGGCTTTGCGTTCTTTATAGATGGCCTCGTCGCTGCCACGGGAGAAATAGATGCGCTCAAAAGAGCAGTGCTGGTATTCTTTTTGCGGCAAGATTTGCTCAATGTGTACACTGTTGTCTTTCTTCACGACGATGGCGGCTCCCGGAGTGAGTTCCCGAATGGCTTTTGCCGGCACGTTGAGTGCCGTTTGAATCACTGGTCGCTCGCTGGCTGCTACAAAAATTTCATCATCATAATAGTAATAAGCTGGGCGAATGCCATTGGGGTCGCGCATCATCATCATGTCGCCGCTGCCCGTGATTCCACACAAGGCATAACCTCCGTCCCAAGTGGCGGCCGGCCTTTCTAAGATGCGCTTGAAGTCGAGGTTGTCTTCCATCAGGCGCGACAACTCAGGCTCTTTTACGCCCCGATCGCGAAATTGCCGGTGCAGACGCTGGTTTTCATTGTCGAGCGATTCTCCCAACTGTTCCAGTAGGATAACGGTGTCGCTCATCACGCGCGGATGCTGCCCTCTACTCACGATGTCGCCAAAGATATGATCCACGTTGGTCATATTGAAGTTACCGCAAAGCATCAGGTTGCGCGATGGCCAGTTGTTGCGCCGCAAGAAGGGGTGCACATATTTCATGCCGCTCTTGCCGGTGGTGCTGTACCGCAGATGCCCCATATACAGCTCGCCCACAAATGGGAGGTCTTGCATGGGCGTGCCCTGCACGAGCGCATCGTGAATATTGGCTCTGATGCGGTCAAATATTTCAGTAATGGCTCCGGAGCCTAATGCGCGCTCGCGAAAGATGTATTCGTCGCCGGGTTTGGAGTGTGTGTAGACGCACCCCACGCCGGCCGCCTCTTGGCCTCGGTTGTGCTGTTTTTCCATGAGCAGGTACAGCAAATTGAGCCCATACAGGTAAGTGCCATATTTCTCATTATAGAAGTCAAGTGGTTTGCGCAATTTTATCATTGCCACGCCACACTCATGTTTTAAGGGTTCCATCATATCAGGTGGTTAGGGTTTGTCGGGTTATATTTGTGCGTTATCTAATGAATAGTAGCTCTCTGTATTTGGGCAGAGGCCACATTTCGTCGTCCACCATCAGCTCCAGCTTGTCCACGTGATAGCGGATCTCCTCCAGCTGGGGTGCCACGGTGTCGTGATAGGCAATGGCTCGTGTGCGCAGGTCGGTTATCCGGTTGGCCACCTTGCGGGCTTCCACAAGCTCGTTCACATGGTTCTTGATGAATTGCATGTGACCCGACATGTGCTCAATGGTGGCCAAGTCGCCTTGTGCCATCTTCTCAAACTTCCCTTGTGGGAACAGCGATTTGATCTTGAACACGTTGTCGAGCAGGATGGATTGGTAACGGGTGGCTACCGGCAGAATGTGGTTGAGGGCCAAGTCGCCAAGCACACGGGCTTCAATCTGAATTTTTTTCACATAAGTTTCCCATTTCACCTCATTGCGAGCCACAAGTTCCACCTCGGTCATCACGCCGGTGCTTGTGAACAGCTTCACCGAATCTTCGCGCAAATAAGCGTCGAAGATAAGGGGGACTGACGTTTCGCAGTCAAGCCCACGTCGGGTGGCCTCCTCTTTCCATTCGTCGCTATAACCATTGCCGTCGAAGTGAATGGGCTGCGATTGCTTGAGCAGTGCTTTAACGACATCGAGAATCGCCTTTTCTGTGGGAATGCCCTCGCCCACGCGGCGGTCAACTTCGGCACGGAATTCAAAGAGTTGCTCGGCCACGGCGGCGTTAAGGGCAGTCATGGCCGATGCGCAGTTGGCACTCGACCCCACAGCCCTGAACTCAAACCGGTTGCCCGTAAAGGCCATGGGCGATGTTCGGTTGCGGTCGGTGTTGTAGAGCAGCAGTTCGGGAATCTGGCTCACCTTCAAGTTCAGTTCCTCGCGTGCGTCAAAACTCAAATTGTCATTGCAGTTCTCGTTGATGAGCGAGTCAATCACTTGGCTCACTTGGCTGCCCATAAACATGGAGATGATGGCGGGCGGCGCCTCATTGGCTCCTAAGCGATGGGCATTGGTGGCCGAAGCTATCGAGGCTTTCAGCAGTCCGTTGTGGCGATGCACGGCGGCCATCACGCAGGCCACAAAGGTGATGAACTGCAAATTCTCTTTGGCGTTTTTGCCCGGTTTGAAGAGCTGCACACCGGTGTCAGTGCCCAAGCTCCAATTGTTGTGCTTTCCGCTGCCGTTGATGCCGGCAAAGGGCTTCTCGTGCAGCAGCACGCGGAAGTGGTGCCGGCGGGCCACTTGTGCCATCACCGACATCAAGAGCAAATTGTGGTCGTTGGCGAGGTTGGTTTCCTCATAAATGGGCGCAAGCTCAAATTGGTTGGGTGCCACTTCGTTATGGCGCGTTTTCACCGGGATACCCAGCCGGTGACACTCAATTTCCAAATCGAGCATGAATTCTTCCACGCGCATAGGGATGGCCCCAAAGTAGTGATCCTCGAGCTGCTGGTTTTTTGCGCTCTCGTGTCCCATGAGGGTGCGCCCGGTGAGGGCAAGGTCAGGACGTGCCGCATACAGGGCCTCGTCCACAAGGAAGTATTCTTGCTCCCATCCCAAATAGGAAATCACATGTTTCACTTGCGGGTCAAAAAGCTGGGCCACTGCCGTGCCGGCGCGATCCACACTGTTGAGGGCACGCAGCAAAGGCATTTTATAGTCGAGAGACTCGCCGCTATAAGCAATGAATATGGTGGGAATGCACAGCGTGTTGTCGTGAATGAAGGCGGGCGACGAGATGTCCCAAGCCGAGTAGCCCCGCGCCTCAAAGGTGTTGCGAATGCCGCCATTGGGAAAGCTCGAGGCGTCAGGTTCTTGCTGCACCAGCAGTTTTCCGGAAAATTCCTCAATCACGCCACCCTTGCCGTCGTGCTGCACAAATGAGTCGTGCTTCTCGGCAGTGCCGTCGGTGAGCGGATGAAACCAGTGGGTGTAGTGGCTCACCCCCTGATCAAGCGCCCATTTTTTCATGCCAGCGGCCACATCGTCGGCCAGCGCGCGATCCAGCGGCCACTTTTCGTCGATGGCTCGCGTCAGCGCGTCGTAGGTTTCTCGTGGCAAATACTCAAACATCTTTTTCCTGTTAAACACCCGTTGCGCATAATAAGTGCTGGGGTTCTCGCTCGGAATGTCCACTCTCACCGGGGGGCGGTTAAATGCCACCTCCACTTCCTTAAATCTCAAATGTGACATAGTTTCGTGTGTTGTTGTGATTGCTTGTGGGGCTGCTGGCACTGAAAGGCTGCAACCACCTATTGATAAATTTCCCTAATAATCCATAAAAACACAAACAACCACCGCAGGCGGTGATTGTTTGATGAGGACGCAGAGTGAGGGCGGTACCAATAAGAGAAAGGCTACGCACTTTTCTCTTATAGGCCGAAACCCCTGATTTGTATGACTTCCTCACTCTCGTATGTGTCAATTTTTTGAAAGTGCAAATTTAATGATTTTTTTTGAAAGGTGCGAGCAAAAATGTCATTTATTTTTTGCTTTTTCGCGCAGAGTCTGTTCCCACGTGAGTTTCACGGCTTGGCCGGCTGGCAGCCCGCGCAGTTTTTCGCTGTCAACGAGTTTCCGGGCTGAGTCGTTGAGCACACTGTCCTGTCGCGCCATTTGCCGCTCGAGCTTGGCGGTGAGGGTCGAGTCATTGGCATGGTGCCGGTAGGCGTTCCACAGTCGTTCACGCTCGTGCTTCACATGTTGCAACGCAATCAGGGTGTTTTGGTAGCGGTTGTTTTCTTTCCCGCCTTCAATTTTCCATCCGTGTGGCCACTTGTCGAGGCTGATGTCGCACGGTTCAAGCACGAAATACAATGGAGTGGATAGTGTGTCAAACGTCAGATAGGCCAGTGTTGCATCCTCCACGTGCGCGGTAAAAATCACTGTGCTGTCGGCGAAGGGCAGGGTGGCCATGTGCCTCACGCGATGATATTTTTCGTCAAGCACATAAAGCGATGCGCTATCGCGATGCAGCGGATGATGCATAGTGATCCTCACGCTGACGGCGCGAGAACTTTTGTCACCATCATGGCACGCTGTCAGCACGATGGCCAGCGCACCCAGCAAAACCAATAAAATCCTTTTCATATTCATTCTTTGCGGCTCACCACCATTAAACCTTTGCAAAGTTAGTGCAAACCGAAAACAATACAAAATAAACTCGTTTATTGTTGAGGTGCCGCCTAATTTCGCCGCATAGCGGCAAAGTTAGTGCAAGGTGAGAGAAAAGCCAAATTTATTTGAGTTTTTCCGAACCGCGGCCTAATTAATCTAACATGAATGCAAGGCGAACGCGCATCTTCCGCAAAAATAATCAATTTCTGGCGGCTTAGCAAAGAAAACCGCCAGAAAGATTGTCAGTCACTACTTGCCGAGGATGATGCTGATGAGGGCGTTCGCGTCGCCGGCATCGAGCGTGGCGTTCTGGTCCATGTCGGCGGCCACGTCGTCCCATCCCGGTCGCATGGGCCTGCGCAGAACCATACTGATCACCGCGTTGACATCGCCCACGTCAACCGTCCCGTCGCCATTAATCTCACCATCAAGAACAATGACTCCGCTCTCATTATGATCATATATGACGGTGTCGCCATCATAGCATTTGGTAACGATTCCGGGATAATGCCATGGAAAATCAAAAGGCTTCGTTAAATATCCCACTCCCTCGAGCAAAGTATAAAAGCCCGTAACAGGATATAAGGCGATATCTATACTCCTGTGCTCCTGTTCAGAAAAAATCATGTTGCACGCGCCAATTATATATGAGCCATAGTCATTAACATATCCCTGCGAGAAGTCGCATAGTTGCTCCACATTGGTTGAATCCTTGAAAATGATATCCACCTTGCGGTCATACTCGCGCACTGCGCCCACATATTGCCACGGCTCGCTAGCATCCGCGGTTGCGAAGGCCATAGCTTTTTTGTAGCTTAATCCGTCTATCAGCGTGTCGCCCTTAATGGTATATGTGGTAGGCAGACAGTCCCAGCGTCGTCCCTCCACAATCATGGGCCGGTATTCATGCCAAGCCAGCGCGGTGCTCCATGAGCACAAAACCATCACGAGAAGCGCCAATATCTTGTTGTCAGTCTTCATAGCAATTTGAGTTTTATTTGTCCAACTTCACTTCAAAATACGCACCCGAGGCTGGTAGTCGGCGGTCTGCCCTTGTGAAGCCACGCTTCCCAGCAGTGCCACCATCAGAAAAGTGGTATATGAATGTTTCATAACCGTATTTTTTAAGTATGTTCCTGCAAAAATAATACAAAATATTGAAAAATGCAATAAAATTTCACAAAAAGAATGCTAAAAGCAAAAAATATAATAAAAGACAAACAGAAAA
>JAFVCX010000125.1 GCA_017478855.1 Muribaculaceae bacterium
GCCGACATGTGCCACAAAATGGGTGTGACCGAGCCTAAGATTGCCCTGATTCATTGCAGCGAGAAGGTGAATGAGAAATACTTTCCCTTCACCGTGGGCTATAAAGAGATTGCCCAAATGGCTCGTGACGGCGAGTTTGGCCCTTGCATCGTGGATGGCCCGCTCGACATCAAGACCTCGTGCAACCTGCACAGCATGCAAACCAAAGGTATCGACTCGCCCATTCAGGGCGAAGCCAACGCCGTTATCTTCCCCGACATTCAGGCCGGAAATGTGTTCTACAAAACACTCACCCTTTGGGCCAATGCCGAAACGGCCGGCACTTTGCAGGGAACCATCGCACCGGTGGTGACTCCCTCGCGCAGCGACAGCGCTTCGTGCAAATTTTATAGCTTGGCCGTGGCCGCCATTTAACGCATTCAAAGAGAGAAACTGAAACCTGATAATAATGAAAAAGATTTTAGTAGTAAATCCGGGGTCAACATCGACCAAAATTGCCGTTTACAACGACGAGAAGCCCATTTTTGTGAAAAGTATCTCCCATCCTGCCGAGGAGGTAGCCCAATTTGAACGCATCACCGACCAAATTGAGTTTCGCACCGAGCTCATCAAGGAGGAAGTGAAGCGTCAGGGCATCGCCCTCGATTTTGACGCTGTGGTGGGTCGTGGCGGTCTCGCCAAGCCCTTAGAGGGCGGCGTGTATCGCGTGAACCAGCTCATGATTGACGACATGCGCAATGCCGTGCACCAGCACGCCTGTGACTTGGGCTGCATCATCGCCGATGCCATTGCACAAGAGATTGGGTGTCCCAGCTTTATTGCCGATCCGGGAGCGACCGATGAACTGAACGACTATGCCCGCGTGTGTGGCACACCGCTCATGCAACGCATCTGCATTTGGCATGCGCTCAACCAGCGTGCCATTGCCCGCCGTTTTGCCAAAGACCACGGCAAACGCTACGAAGACTACAACCTCATCATTTGCCACTTGGGTGGCGGCATCTCTATTGCCGCACATGAACATGGCCGCGCCGTGGACGCCAACAACTCACTGGATGGCGAAGGCTCGTTCTCGCCCGAACGTGCCGGCACCCTGCCCGCAGGTGACCTTGTGCGCCTGTGCTTCAGCGGTAAATTCACGCAAGATGAATTGCTGCGCCGCATTGCCGGTCAGGCTGGCCTCACTGCCCTGCTGGGCACCAACGACATGCGCGAAGTGGAACGCCGCATTGTGGAAGACAATGACAAAGATGCCACTTTCTATGTGGATGCCATGATTTATCACACTGCCAAAAACATTGCCGCTGAAGGTGCGGTACTCTGCGGAAAAATTGACGGCATCATCATCACCGGTGGCATGGCACGCTGGAAATATCTTGTGGAGGGAATCACCAAACGCGTGGAGTGGATGGCACCCGTATATTGCTATCCCGGCGAAGATGAGCTGGAGGCTCTTGCACTCAATGCTCTCGCCGCCCTCAATGGCACCGTCGAAGCCAAAGAATACGTGTAAAAATCTACGAATTTCAAGTCAACAATAAAATGGAGTGTCCTTCTTCCTGACACTCCATTTTTTATTTTGTTGTGTAAAATTTCCTCAACAGCCCGTCAACGCCGGCCAATTTGCTTGATAAGCTCTTCAAACTTGTTGTTATCGACTATGGCGCGATTTTTTACACGCGATTTATAAGCCTTCACCGTGTGCACTGAATAGTTCAGGAACTTGGCGATTCGCTCATTGTCAGTCACTCCCAGCCTGATGAGTGCGAAAACCCTCATCTCAGATGTCAGCGTCTTGCCATTGGTCGACTGACTTACGCCGCTGGGAGCAAACAGCGCGTTATAATCGTCGATAAAGGTGGGGAACAGTTTCAGGAAAGTGTCGTCAAATTTTTTGTACATGGCATCACGTTCCTTATCGTTGGCCGCTATTTCCTGCATCTGTTCAAGCAAGGCTTCATATTGCTTCGACACCAGTTTGGTGTAAATAGTGCGGCTCAGGTGCTCCATGTTGCCCAAATATTCTGACGCGGCATAAAAGGTCATGCCAATATACTCTTCCTTAATGGCATTGCTTTCCTGCAAACTGGTGTTGGCCTCGTTCAGGTGCCGGTTGGCAATTTGCAGCTGCTCATTGGCGGCATTCAACTTATCGTTGGTCACCAGCAGCTCTTGTTCGTGTTTCGCAATCGTTTTGCGAGCATCGCGCAAACGTTTATTTGAACGATAAAAACCATATAGCGTTGCTAAAAGAAGCAGAATGAGCGCACCCAGCAATGCCAGCCTGTACATTAACGCTTTTCGCTCGTTTTGGAGGTAATCGTATTGCCCTTTCTCCACAAGGTCGAGAAACTGGTTGCGGGATTTATAGAACTCATGATCTTTCAGCACCTGCTTGAAATAGCGATTGGCTCTGTTTCTTTCGCCTTCTTGGTAGAGCTTAACACTTAGCTCAACCAACGACGCGCTCATTTTCACCGAGGCCGCGATGTCGTAGGCCGCACTTCGCGCAAGCATTCCTTTTTCGCCCACCGAATCGCCTTGAAACTGCTTGAGGGTGGCCATGCCTGATGTGATGATGGCCTTGTCGTGTGACGAAAGTGATTCGTCGCGTAGCAACCGGTCGGCCATGCGATAGCAGGCCGTCACATCGCGCAAGCGCTGGCGACGTTGGAAATCGGCCATTTTATGCAAGGGGTGCGACGAGGGCAACAAGTGACAAATAGAATCGGCCGCCTTGAAACCATCCAGCAGATAGTCGGCACGATAGGGCGTGTTGTGTGAGTGTGAAGCCAGCAGATAGTCGCACGTCATGCGCGAGTGAAAATAAGCGACGCGGGTTGGTGTCGAGAGATTCTTCACGTCGATGGCGTTCAACTCGTCAAACGTTTCTTTGTACCGGCCACTAATCAGCAGCATCACCGATTTGTAGCTACGCGACTCGGCTATAAAGTCGGCATCGCCCATCGACTTGGCAATGTCGACCATCGTATTCATATAGGCCGCCGCCGAGTCATATTTATAATATTCATATTCCTTATATAAAGCTCGTGCCGCTTGAAAACGCTCGCGGGGTGAACGCAAAGAACGGAAGTTCTCGCGCAAGCGGCCGATGTGGGCCTCTTTTATCTCGTCGATAGCGGTTTGTTGCTCAAGGCAAGAGTCCAGCAACCGCAGTTGTTCCTGCAAAGATTGAGGATGTGCCTGCATGCAGCAGCACATCACCAACAAAATCATCCAGTATGCTCTGCGGCAGTTGGGCATTTTCACTCTTCGTCATGGCCATTGGCCTTGGCTATGCGTTTGCGCTCCAGCTCGTCGAGGATAATTTTGCGCATTCTGATGTGGTTTGGAGTGATTTCCACATATTCGTCGGCTTTGATATACTCTAAAGCCTCCTCCAAGCTGAACACAATGGGCGGCACAATCTTCACCTTGTCGTCGGCACCGCTGGCACGCATATTGGTGAGTTTTTTACTCTTCGTCACATTGATTACCAAGTCTTTTTCTTTGGCGTGCTCGCCCACCACTTGGCCGCCATACACATCTTCTTGCGGGAAAATGAAGAACTTGCCTCGATCTTGCAATTTGTCGATGGCATAAGCATAGGCCGTGCCGCCTTCCATGGCCACAAGCGAGCCGTTGGTACGGCGCGTAATCTCGCCTTTCCACGGCTCATAGTCAAGGAAGCGATGCGCCATAATGGCTTCTCCGGCACTTGCCGTAAGCACATTGGTGCGCAAACCTATGATGCCTCTCGACGGGATTTTGAATTCCAGATGAATGCGGTCGTTTTGCGTTTCCATCGAGGTCATTTCGCCGCGCCGGCGAGTCACGAGGTCAATCATTTTGCTTGAGTATTCTTCGGGCACATTAATGGTGAGCACCTCAATAGGCTCACACTTCTCGCCGTCAATCTCCTTAATGATGACTTGAGGCTGCCCCACTTGCAGCTCATAACCCTCGCGGCGCATTTCTTCAATCAAGACACTCAAATGCAGCACACCGCGGCCATACACAATCCAAGCGTCCTCGTTGGGCGTGCGCTCCACTCGCAACGCCAAATTCTTGTCAAGCTCTTTTTGGAGGCGTTCCCAGATGTGGCGCGAGGTCACATATTTGCCGTCCTTGCCAAAGAAAGGACTGTCGTTGATGGTAAAGAGCATCGACATTGTTGGCTCATCAATGGCTATGCGGGGCAGTGGCTCGGGTTGCGTCAGGCTGGCCACCGTGTCGCCAATCTCAAAACCTTCAAGCCCCACGATGGCACAGATGTCGCCGCTCTTGACGCTCTCCACATGTTTTTGCCCCATGCCTTCAAAGGTGCGCAATTCTTTCACTTTTTGGCGCACCACCGAGCCGTCTTTTTTGCAAAGACCCACTTCCATGCCATCGCGCAACTCGCCACGGTGCACACGCCCCACGGCGATGCGCCCCACATACGAGCTATAATCAAGCGAAGTGACCAGCATTTGCGGCTCACCCTCAATCATTTCAGGTGCCGGGATATGCTCGATAATCGCGTCGAGCACGGCACGAATATTGTCGGTGGGCTCGCGCCAATCATCGCTCATCCATCCATTCTTGGCGCTGCCAAAGATGGTGGGAAAATCGAGTTGGTCTTCTGTGGCATCAAGGTTGCACATCAATTCAAACACCAGTTCCTGCACCTCATCGGGTCTACAGTTAGGCTTATCCACTTTATTGATCACCACAATGGGCTTCAACCCCAGCTGCAACGCCTTCTGAAGCACAAAGCGCGTTTGCGGCATGGGACCCTCGAATGCATCCACAAGCAGCAAACAGCCATCGGCCATATTCA
>JAFVCX010000126.1 GCA_017478855.1 Muribaculaceae bacterium
GCTTGCAGCGAAGGTCTGCGTTTCGCTATCCGTGAGGGTGGCCGCACCGTGGGTTCGGGTCAAATCACCCAAATTCTTGAGGACCTCAACTAATTTTTGGTGAGGCGTTAAGAAAACGATACACACATACGAAGGAAGCCGGTGGCGAGGGCGCACCGCGCAGGCGTGGCCGGCTTCCTTTTTCATACACGGGAATAGCTCAGTCGGTAGAGCGACGGTCTCCAAAACCGTAGGTCGTGAGTTCGAGCCTTACTTCCCGTGCTAATTTTCAAAATTAATATGAAAAAGAATAAACTACTTGCCCATTTCGAGGAATCTTATAACGAGCTCGTTCATAAGGTTTCTTGGCCTACGCCGAGTGATTTGGCCAACAGCACAGTGATCGTTATGGTTGCTTCCATCATACTGGCTGTGGTGATTTGGCTTGTTGACTTTTGCATTAACCAGATTATGCACTTCATCTACTCTCTTTAAGATGTGAGGATGCGTGTGAAATCGGGATTGATTACAGGGTAATTTTCAAAAGAACGTAGCGACTGATGGCTGAAGGAAAGAAACAATGGTATGTGTTGCGTACCATTTCCGGTAAGGAACTCAAGGTGAAGGAGATGCTCGAAGCGGCATGCAAGAACAACCCCGACGACTTGGGTCGTAACATTTCTCAAGTATTGGTGCCTACCGAGAAGGTCTACACAATGCGTGCCGGCAAAAAGGTGCTGAAAGAAAAGGTGCAGTTTTCGGGCTATGTGTATGTGGAGGCCGTCTTGCACGGTGACATTGAAAATTTCTTGCAAAACACTACCAACGTGATTGATTTCTTGCGTTCGCGCGAGCAAGGTAAAAAGCCGGTGGCTGTCCCCGAAAGTCAGATAGCCGCCATGCTGGGCACCACCCAAGAGCGTGAAGATGAGCACATCGACGTGCTCAACGATTACCTTGAGGGTGAGAGCGTGAAGGTGACCGATGGGCCGTTTAACGGCTTCATAGGCGAAATCAAGGAGGTGAACCGCGAGCGTCGCGAGCTCACCGTGATGGTGAAGGTGTTTGGTCGCGAGACGCCACTCAAGCTGGACAATTCGCAAGTAGAGCGTGTGTGACGCTCGCCGTGGGGTGAATTTCTGTTACGCGCCCCGCAGCGTGTGTTCATAGCGCGTGTTTTTAAACACAATTAAAAACTAAAACAATGGCTAAAGAAATTGCTGGACAGATCAAATTGCAGATTAAAGGCGGGGCCGCAAATCCCTCGCCGCCAGTAGGCCCCGCACTGGGTTCTAAGGGTATTAACATCATGGACTTTTGCAAGCAATTCAATGCCCGCACTCAAGCCAAGGCCGGAAAGGTCTTGCCGGTTGTGATTTCGTATTATGCCGACAAGAGCTTCGACTTTGTGGTGAAAACCTCGCCGGTGCCCGTGCAGCTCATTGAGGCTGCCAAGATTAAGGGCGGTTCCGGAGAGCCTAACCGCAAGAAAGTGGCCAGCGTGACTTGGGATCAGGTGAAAGAGATTGCTGAAGACAAAATGCCTGATTTGAACTGCTTCACCCTCGCCTCGGCTATGCGCATGGTGGCTGGTACAGCAAGAAGTATGGGTATCACTGTAAAGGGCGAATTCCCCGAAAACATTTAATCTTCAATTATTATGGGTAAACTAACAAAAAATCAAAAGATTGCCGCCGAGAAAATTGAAGCCGGGAAGTTTTACACTCTTGCGGAAGCTGCAGCATTGCTGAAGGAGATCACCTTCACAAAATTTGATGCCTCGGCTGATATCGATGTACGTCTTGGTGTGGACCCCCGCAAGGCCAACCAGATGGTGCGCGGCGTCGTTTCGCTGCCCCATGGAACTGGCAAGCAGGTGCGCGTGTTGGTGCTTTGCAACCCCGACGCTGAAGCCGCTGCCAAAGAGGCGGGTGCCGACTATGTGGGTCTTGACGAGTACCTTGAGAAAATCAAGGGCGGCTGGACTGACGTTGACGTGATTATAACACAGCCCCAAATCATGGGTAAACTGGGTCCCTTGGGACGCATCCTCGGCCCCCGCGGCCTGATGCCGAACCCCAAGAGCGGCACTGTGACCCCCGATGTGGCCAAAGCTGTGAAAGAAGTGAAACAGGGCAAGATCGACTTCAAGGTCGATAAAGGTGGTATTGTGCACACGAGCATTGGTAAGGTTTCGTTCACGCCCGACCAAATCAAGGAGAATGCAGCCGCATTCATCCAAACTTTGATCAAGCTGAAACCCGCCGCTGCCAAGGGTACTTATATCAAGAGCATTTATCTTTCGAGCACCATGAGCAAGGGTATCAAGGTTGATACCAAGTCGATTGACGCTTAATGGGCGCGTTTGTTAACTTAAAATCTTGAAAGAAAATGAAAAAGGAAGATAAAGCTTTAATCATCGAGAAGATCAAGGACACGCTCAAACAATATAGCGTAGTCTATCTTGCCGAGACAACCGCTCTCAACGCCGAGCGCACGGTGGAGCTGCGTCGCGCAGCCTTCAACGCCGGCATCAAGATGATGGTTGTGAAGAACACGTTGCTGCACAAGGCTTTTGAGCAGTCAGATATTGACTACTCTGGCTTGTACGGCTCGTTGGCAGGCTCAACGACGTTGCTGCTCAGCGACACGGGCAATGCACCTGCTAAACTTATCAAAGGATTCCGCAAGAAGAAAGAAACCATCCCCGCATTCAAGGCAGCCTATGTAGAGGAAACCGTGTTTGTGGGCGAGGAGAACCTCGAGGCTCTGGTGAACCTCAAGAGCAAGAACGAACTTATTGCCGACGTTGTGGCATTGCTGCAATCGCCTGCTAAGAACGTGATCAGCGCCCTCCAGTCGGGTGGTGGCAAGCTCCACGGAATTCTGGAAACACTCTCAAAGAAAGAAGAAAAATAAATTAATCAAGAAACAATTACAATTAAAATTATAAGACAATGGCAGATTTGAAAGCTTTTGCTGAACAGCTTGTTAACCTTACAGTTAAGGAAGTTAACGAACTCGCTGAGATCCTGAAGGAAGAATATGGTATCGAACCCGCCGCTGCAGCTGTTGCAGTTGCTGCTGGTCCCGCCGCTGGTGCTGCTCCCGCTGAGGAGGAGAAGACTTCGTTCGACGTGGTGCTCAAAGCCGCTGGTGCTAACAAGCTCCAAGTGATTAAGAAAGTGAAAGAGCTCACTGGTCTTGGTCTGAAAGAGGCTAAGGATCTCGTAGACAAGGCTCCCGGTACCGTTAAGGAGGCTATGCCGAAGGCCGACGCTGAAGGTTTGAAGAACGAACTCGAAGCTCTTGGCGCTGAGGTTGAACTTAAATAATTGCGCCTGATTTTCAGGTGTTTAGGTTAAGAATCCCCCGATTAAGTCGATTCTTAACCTTTTTGTGTCGAAACGAGTGCGCATGCGGTTTTAACCAGCGCGTGGCCACTCCAACCGACAGGGCGTAATTGCCTGATATAAGGGACAGTGCAGCGCTAACCACTCAAGTGGTTAGCGTCTGTGCGCCCCG
Source organism: Muribaculaceae bacterium (assembly GCA_017478855.1). Taxonomy (GTDB): domain Bacteria; phylum Bacteroidota; class Bacteroidia; order Bacteroidales; family Muribaculaceae; genus Sodaliphilus. The sequence continues at coordinate 3,505 of JAFVCX010000126.1, forward strand.
ATGTCGGCATCCTTCTCCACTACTTTTTTTAATTTGAGTTCACTAAACAATTTTTCAATGTCAGTTACAAAGCAACCCCGCGTTAACTTTGCACAGGTGAGGAATCCGTATCCTTATCCCGATTTCTTAGATGTGCAGTTACAGTCATTCAGAGATTTTCTGCAATTAGACACACCAACTGAGAAAAGAAAAAACGAGGGACTCTATAAAGTGTTTTCTGAGAATTTCCCCATTGCGGACACTCGAAACAACTTTGTGCTCGAATTCCTTGACTATTACATTGACCCACCCCGCTACACCATCGACGAATGCCTTGAGCGCGGCCTCACCTATTGTGTGCCCCTGAAGGCTAAGCTGAAACTGTCGTGCACCGACCCCGACCACGAGGACTTTGACACGTCGGTTCAGAACGTATACCTTGGCGCGATTCCTTACATGACCGATAAGGGCACGTTTGTGATCAACGGCGCCGAGCGCGTTGTCGTGTCGCAGCTGCACCGCAGCCCCGGTGTGTTCTTTGGCCAAAGCATGCATGCCAACGGCACCCGCCTCTATTCGGCCCGCATCATCCCGTTCCGTGGCTCTTGGATTGAGTTTGCCACCGATATCAACAACGTGATGTATGCCTACATCGACCGAAAGAAGAAACTCCCCGTGACCACGCTCTTGCGTGCCATTGGGCTTGAAAGCGACAACGACATCATTAAAATCTTTGGTCTTGCCGAGGAAATTAAGGTTAACAAGACCAACCTGAAGAAAGCGGTGGGTCGCCGCTTGGCCGCACGCGTGCTTCACTCCTACAACGAAGACTTCGTGGATGAGGAAACCGGTGAGGTCATCTCTATCGAGCGCAACGACATGGTGGTGGATCGTGACACCGTCATCGACGAAGAGAACATGCTCGAAATTCTGGATAGCGGCGTGCAGACCATCCTCTTGCACAAAGATGATGTGAACACCAGCGACTACCAGATTATCTTTAACACTCTTTCGAAGGACACCTGCAACTCTGAGAAAGAGGCCATCAACTATATTTACAGGCAACTGCGCAACGCCGAGCCACCGGATGACGCAAGTGCCCGCGAGGTGATCAACAACCTGTTCTTTAGCGAAAAACGCTATGACTTGGGCGAGGTGGGTCGCTTCCGCATCAATAAGAAGCTCACGCTCGACACCCCCGATGACGTGCGTGTGCTGACCAAAGAAGACATCATTGAGATCATCAAATATCTCATTGGCCTGATTAACAGCAAGACCGATGTGGACGACATCGACCACCTGAGCAACCGCCGTGTTCGCACAGTGGGCGAGCAACTCTACAATCAGTTTGGCGTGGGTTTGGCCCGCATGGCCCGCACCATTCGTGAGCGCATGAATGTGCGCGACAACGAGGTGTTCACGCCCACCGACCTGATCAATGCCAAGACGATTTCGTCGGTCATCAACACCTTCTTTGGCACCAACGCTTTGTCGCAGTTCATGGACCAGACCAATCCGCTGGCCGAGATCACTCACAAGCGCCGCATGTCGGCTCTTGGCCCCGGTGGTTTGTCGCGTGAACGTGCCGGCTTCGAGGTGCGCGACGTGCATTACACGCATTATGGCCGTCTGTGCCCCATCGAAACCCCTGAAGGCCCCAACATCGGCCTTATCTCATCGCTTTGCGTGTATGCAAAGATTAATAAGCTGGGCTTTATCGAAACTCCTTACCGCACGGTAGCCGACAGCAAGGTGAACCTCAACAATAATGAGATTGTTTACCTCACTGCCGAGGCCGAGGAAGGCCGCATCATCGCGCAGGGCAACGCCGCTCTTGCCGAGGATGGCCAGTTTGAGAACAACCGCATCAAGGCTCGCCTTGACGCCGACTTCCCCGTGGTGGCTCCCGAACGCGTGGAGCTGATGGACGTTTCGCCCCAACAAATCGCTTCGATTGCCGCCGCGCTCATCCCGTTCCTTGAGCACGACGACGCTAACCGTGCCCTGATGGGTGCCAACATGATGCGTCAGGCAGTGCCCTTGCTGCGCAGCGAGGCGCCTATTGTGGGTACCGGCATTGAGGAGCGACTGGCTTACGACAGCCGCACTCAAATTCAGGCCGAAGGCTCTGGTGTGGTGGAATATGTGGATGCCGACGTGATTCGCATTCGCTATGACCGCACCGAGGACGAGGAGTTTGTGAGCTTCGATTCGCCGGTGAAAGAATATGTGTTGCCCAAGTTCCGCAAGACCAACCAGAGCACAACCATCGACTTGCGTCCGGTGTGCGACCGCGGTCAGCGTGTGGAAAAGGGCCAGCTGCTCACCGAGGGCTACTCCACGCAAGGCGGCGAGTTGGCATTGGGCCGCAACCTGAAGGTGGCCTACATGCCGTGGAAAGGCTATAACTATGAGGATGCCATCGTGCTCAACGAGCGCATGGTACGCGAAGACATATTGACCTCGGTTCACGTGGACGAGTACACGCTCGAAGTGCGTGAAACCAAGCGTGGCATGGAAGAGCTCACCAGCGATATTCCTAACGTGAGCGAAGATGCCACCAAAGACCTTGACGAGCGCGGCATCATCCGTGTGGGTGCTCATGTGATTCCGGGCGACATTCTCATCGGCAAGATCACGCCTAAGGGCGAGAGCGATCCCACGCCCGAAGAGAAACTGTTGCGCGCCATATTTGGCGACAAGGCCGGCGACGTGAAGGACGCATCGCTCAAGGCCAACCCGTCGCTCAAGGGTGTCATCATTGGCACTCGCCTCTATGAGCGTGCCACCAAGAAACGCACTCGCGGTGCCGATCCGGCTATCGTGGCGCTCGACGAAGAATATGGTGCCAAGCAGGCCGAATTGCTGGCATTGCTGCAAAGCAAGCTCATCAAGCTCACCGAGGGCAAGAAATCGCAAGGTGTGAAAGACTATCTCGACACCGAGCTGGTGCCTAAAGGCGTGGCCTTTACGGCCGAAGCCATCAAGGCTATTGACGACTATGAGAGCGTGAACTTGAGCAAGTGGACTTCTGACGCGCATACCAACGACTTGATTCGCGCCACCGTGATGAACTTCCTGCGCGCCTACAAGACGCTGGAAGCTGAGCTGCGCCGCAAGAAGAGTGATATCTCGGTGGGCGATGAGTTGCCCGCCGGCATCATGAAGCTGGCAAAGGTCTATGTGGCCAAAAAGCGCAAAATCGGCGTGGGCGACAAGATGGCAGGTCGCCACGGCAATAAGGGTATCGTGTCGCGCGTGGTGCGCCAAGAGGATATGCCTTTCTTGGCCGACGGCACCCCCGTTGACCTCGTGCTTAACCCGCTGGGTGTGCCTTCGCGCATGAACCTCGGTCAGATTTTCGAGGCTGTGCTCGGTTGGGCAGGCCGCGAGCTGGGAGTGAAATTTGCCACGCCCATCTTCGATGGTGCTTCGCTCGACGACCTGAACGAGTGGACCGACAAGGCCGGTCTGCCTCGCGGCGGTCGCACGCAACTCTACGATGGAGCTACCGGCGAACCCTTCGACCAGAAAGCCACCGTGGGTGTGACCTACTTCCTCAAACTCGGCCACATGGTCGAAGACAAGATGCACGCCCGTAGCATTGGCCCGTACTCACTCATTACCCAGCAACCTCTGGGCGGTAAGGCACAGTTTGGTGGTCAGCGCTTCGGTGAGATGGAGGTGTGGGCACTCGAGGCCTTCGGTGCCTCGCATGTGCTGCAAGAGATCCTCACCGTCAAGAGCGACGATGTGGTGGGCCGCAGCAAGGCCTATGAGGCCATCGTCATGGGCGATCCCATGCCCAATCCCGGTCTTCCTGAGTCGCTCAACGTGCTTTTGCACGAACTGCGTGGACTCTGCCTGAGTGTGAAACTTGATTAATAACCTCATTCATCGCTAACTATGGCTTTTAGAAAAGATAATAAAATCAAGAGCAATTTCTCTCGAATCTCAATCAGCCTGGCTTCGCCCGACGAGATTTTGGAGAATTCCTATGGCGAGGTGCTGAAGCCCGAAACCATCAACTACCGCACCTACAAGCCTGAGCGCGACGGTTTGTTCTGCGAGCGCATCTTTGGCCCGGTCAAGGACTATGAGTGCCATTGCGGAAAATACAAACGCATTCGCTACAAGGGCATCGTGTGCGACCATTGCGGTGTTGAGGTCACCGAGAAAAAAGTGCGCCGCGAGCGCAGCGGACACATTCAGCTGGTAGTGCCAGTGGCACACATCTGGTATTTCCGTTCGCTGCCCAATAAAATCGGCTATCTGCTGGGCATGCCCACCAAGAAGCTCGATTCAGTCATCTATTACGAACGCTATGTGGTCATCAATCCGGGTGGACAAAAACTTCCCGGCGAGGGCGAGGAGCGCGAGCTTCAGCGTCTGGACCTGCTTAGCGAAGACGAATACTTGGCCATCATGGCCAATGTGCCCAAAGAAAACGCGCAGCTTGAGGATGATGATCCCAATAAGTTTGTGGCCAAAATGGGTGCTGAAGCCATCTATGACCTGCTGGCCGGCTTGGATCTCGACAGCTTGGCCAACCAGCTGCGCGACCGTGCCTATAAAGAAACCAGCCAGCAACGCAAAACCGAGGCCTTGAAGCGCCTGCAAGTGGTGGAGTCGTTCCGCGCAAGCAAGAATATCAACCGTCCTGAATGGATGATTCTGAAAGTCTTGCCCGTGATTCCGCCCGATTTGCGCCCGCTCATTCCGCTGGATGGCGGCCGCTTTGCCACGAGCGACATCAACGACTTGTATCGCCGCGTGATCATTCGCAACAACCGCCTGAAACGCCTTATCGAAATCAAGGCTCCCGAGGTGATTCTGCGCAACGAAAAACGCATGCTGCAAGAGGCTGTGGATTCGCTGCTCGACAACTCGCGCAAATCGAGCGCGGTGAAGAGCGATGCCAACCGCCCCCTCAAATCGCTGAGCGACAGCTTGAAAGGTAAGCAAGGCCGCTTCCGCCAGAACTTGTTGGGTAAGCGTGTTGACTACTCGGCCCGTTCGGTGATTGTGGTGGGTCCTGAGTTGAATATGGGCGAATGCGGCATTCCTAAAGACATGGCCGCCGAGCTGTATAAGCCTTTTGTGATTCGCAAACTCATTGAGCGCGGCATCGTCAAGACGGTGAAGAGTGCCAAGAAAATTGTGGACCGTAAAGAACCCGTGGTGTGGGACATCCTTGAGAACGTGATGAAAGGTCATCCCGTGCTGCTCAACCGTGCCCCGACACTGCACCGCCTCGGTATTCAGGCCTTCCAGCCCAAACTCATTGAAGGCAAGGCCATTCAGCTGCATCCGCTGGCATGTACGGCATTCAATGCCGACTTCGACGGCGACCAGATGGCAGTGCACTTGCCGCTGGGCAACGAAGCTGTGGTTGAAGCACAAATGCTTATGCTCGAGCCCCACAACATCCTTAATCCTGCCAATGGCGCGCCCATCACGGTGCCCTCGCAGGACATGGTGTTGGGTCTGTACTATATCACCAAATTGCGCAAAGGCGACAAGGGCGAGGGTCTGAAATTCTATGGCCCCGAAGAGGCTCTGATTGCCTATAACGAGGGCCGTGTGGCCATGAATGCCATCATCAGTGTGCGCACCGAGGTGGCCGATGAGAATGGCAATTTGGTTACCAAGCTGGTTGAGAACACTTCGGTGGGTCGCATCATGTTCAACAACTGTGTGCCCCACGAGATTGGCTATGTGAATGAGCTGATTTCGAAGAAGTCGCTACGCGACATCATCACCCGCGTGATTCGTCACTGCGGTGTGCCCCGCTCGGCCAAGTTTCTCGACGATGTGAAGAACATGGGTTACTACATGGCATTCAAGGGCGGCTTGTCGTTTAACCTCGACGACGTGCTTGTGCCGGCCGAAAAAGAAGAATACATCCGTCAGGGCGACGCTCAGGTGGAACAGGTGGTGAACGACTACAATATGGGCTTTATCACCAACAATGAACGTTACCAGCAGGTGATTGACATCTGGACGAGTGTGAACCAGCGCCTCACCGCCACTCTGATGAAAGAGATGGAGGCCGATAAGCAAGGCTTCAACTCGGTGTACATGATGCTCGACTCGGGCGCCCGTGGTTCAAAAGACCAAATTCGTCAGCTTTCAGGTATGCGTGGTCTGATGGCCAAGCCGCAGAAATCGGGTGTTGAAGGTGGTCACCAAATCATTGAGAACCCCATCCTTGCCAACTTCAAGGAGGGTCTCTCGGTGCTGGAATACTTCATCTCGACCCACGGTGCCCGTAAGGGTCTTGCCGATACCGCTTTGAAGACGGCCGATGCCGGTTACCTCACCCGCCGCTTGGTGGATGTGGCTCACGACGTGGTCATCACAGAGGAGGCCTGCGGCACCCTGCGTGGCCTTGTGTGCCGCGAGGTGAAAAACAATGACGATGTGGTGGCTTCGTTGGGCGAGCGCATTGTGGGCCGCGTGTCGGTGCACGACGTGATTGACCCCACCACCAGCGAGGTCATTGTGCAAGCCGGCGAGGAAATCACCGATGCCGCCGCCGAGCGCATCAACCGCTCAGCCATCGAGGCTGTGGAGATTCGTTCCGTGCTCACCTGCGAGGCAAAACATGGTGTTTGCGCCAAGTGCTATGGCCGCAACCTTGCTTCGCACCGCATGGTGCAGAAGGGCGAGGCTGTGGGCGTGATTGCGGCTCAGTCTATTGGCGAGCCGGGAACCCAGCTCACCCTGCGTACATTCCACGTGGGTGGTGTGGCAAGCAACATCGCCGCCGTGAGCAGCCTGACGAGCAAATACAATGGCCGTGTGGAGTTTGAGGAACTTCGCACCGTGAAGGACAAAGACGGTGTGGACGTGGTGATTGGCCGCATGTGCGAAATGCAAATCATCGAGCCTAACACCAATATGGTGCTCACCACAGCCAACATTGGCTACGGTTCTAAGCTCTATTTCAAACCCGGTGACGAAGTGAAGGCCGGCGACAAGATTAGCGAGTGGGACCCCTTCAACGCGGTTATCGTGAGCGAAGTGGGCGGTACCCTGCGCTTCAGCAACCTTGTGGATGGCATCACCTATCGCAATGAAACGGATGAAACTTCGGGCAACAGCGAGAAGATCATCATCGAGAGCAAAGACCACACTCGCATTCCCGAGGCTCAGCTCTATGACGAGGCAGGCGAGCTGGTGAAGACCTATTCGCTGCCTGTGGGCGCCCACTTGATGAAAGAAGAGGGCGAGGTGCTTACCGCCGGCGAGGTGTTCGTCAAGATTCCGCGCACGTCGTCGGGTGGCGCAGGTGACATCACGGGCGGTCTGCCTCGTGTCACCGAGCTGTTCGAGGCTCGCAACCCGTCGAACCCCGCCATTGTGAGCGAGATCGACGGTGAGGTGACCTTTGGCCGCGTGAAGCGTGGCAACCGTGAAATCACGGTCACCAGCCGCACCGGCGAGAAGAAGAGCTATTTGGTGCCCCTGAGCAAGCAGATTCTGGTGCAAGAAAACGACTTCGTGCGTGCCGGCACACCGCTTAGCGATGGTGCCATCACCCCGGCCGACATCCTGCGCATCAAGGGCCCCACGGCCGTGCAAGACTATATCGTGAATGAGGTGCAAGATGTGTATCGCCTGCAAGGTGTGAAGATCAACGACAAGCACTTTGAGGTGATCGTGCGCCAAATGATGCGTAAGGTCAACATTCTTGATCCGGGCGACACCCGCTTCCTTGAGCAACAGGTGGTGGACAAGCGCGACTTCATGGATGAGAACGATCGCATCTGGGGCAAGAAAGTGGTGACCGATCCGGGCGAGAGCACCGACGTGCAGGCCGGCCAGATTATCACAGCCCGCAAGTTGCGCGACATCAACTCGGCCCTCAAGCGCCGCGACCTCAAGCTGGTCAAGGTGCGCGATGCCGTGCCCGCAACCAGCGAGCAAATCTTGCAAGGCATCACTCGCGCCGCATTGCAGACGAAGAGCTTTGTGAGTGCAGCATCCTTCCAAGAAACCACCAAGGTGCTCAACGAGGCTGCCATCAACGGCAAGACCGACTATCTTGAGGGCATGAAGGAGAATGTGATTGCCGGCCACCTGATTCCCGCCGGCACGGGGTTGCGCGAATTCCAGTCGCTTCTCGTGGGCAACAAAGCCGAGCTTGCGCTTGCAGGCGTGGTGACCGACGATGAGCTGGTGGGCGAAGCTGCCACTCTGCGCTGAGAATGATCATCAACTACGGAAAAAGCTATCCATAACACAGTATATATATTTCCATAGTTAATTTGTTTTTTGATTCCGGGTCGCTGGTTGAAGCGCCCCGGAATTTTTTTGTGATAAAAAATGTTGCAGGCACGTTAATGCTCGTGTAATATGGGCTTGTGTGAATTATTTTTGTTAATTTCGCAGCGTAAAAAAAGTGATTATGAGTGATAAAGAAAAGAAACAAGAAGAATATGTGCGCCAAACCGGCTCGCTGCGCGAGCGACTGGCACGGGTGAAGGTCACACGCTGGGTGCGCTTTGGCATAGTGGCACTCATCTATGTGGGCTGGACCATTTGGATGCAAAACGCTTGGTTGTTGCTGGGCCTTTTGCTCTTGGGCGACATCTACATTACCCAATTTTTGCCGTGGGGCGCATGGAAAGGTCTTCCCAATGGCGCGCTGCGCACGGTGATGAGCTGGATCGACGCCATCGTCTATGCCCTTGTGCTGGTTTATTTCTTGTTCCTTTTCGTGGGCCAAAACTATCAGATTCCCTCATCTTCGCTCGAGAAAACGTTGCTCACAGGCGATTTCCTATGGGTCAACAAAATTGTGTATGGGCCGCGCGTGCCGCAAACGCCTCTGCACTTTCCTCTAGCGCAAAACACCCTGCCCATTTTGGGCTGCAAAAGCTACATCGACAAGCCCCAGCTGGCCTACCACCGCCTGAAAGGCTTGCGCTCTATTGAGCGTGGCGACATCGTGGTCTTTAATTTCCCTGCGGGCGACACGGTGGCCCTTAAAGCTCAGAATCCCGATTACTATACGCTTTGCATGCAATATGGCCGCGAGGTGATATGGAACAATCCCGAGCAGTTTGGCCAAGTGATTTACCGACCGGTCGACCGGCGTGAAAACTATGTGAAACGCTGCGTGGGCTTGCCCGGTGATAAACTAAGCATTGCCGATGGCGTGATTTACATCAATGGCGAGAAGCAGCCCCAACCCGAGCATGTGCAATTTTTCTATTATGTGCAAACCGATGGCACCCGCATTGACGAGGCACTGTTTGGCGAGTTGGGCATCAGTGTGGAAGACCGCCACATGCTGGCCGACGGCAATTATGCCCTGCCGCTCACTGGGCAGATGAAAGCCACGCTGGAACGTTTGCCGTGGGTGTTGCGCGTGGAGCGCATGCCCGACGACGAATCGGAAACAATGATGACCTATCCAGTGGGCACCGATTATGGCTGGACTCATGAGAATTATGGCCCTGTGCTCATTCCCAAGAAAGGAATGACCATTGAGCTGAACGCTCGCTCGCTGCCCCTGTATGAGCGTTGCATCAAAAATTATGAGGGTAATGAGCTTGCTTTGCGCGACGGAAAAATATTCATCAACGGAAAAGAGGCCCATCAATATACCTTTAAGATGGATTATTACTGGATGATGGGCGATAATCGCGACAATTCGCTCGACTCGCGCTATTGGGGTTTTGTGCCCGAGGACCACATCGTGGGCACGCCCATGATCATCCTTATCTCATTTGATAAGGACAAGTCGTTGCTGAGCGGCGGCATTCGCTGGAATCGCATTTTGCGCACTCCCAACCCCGACAAGAAATGAGCGCCATTCTCACCGGCAGCATGTGTGCCGGTAGTGTACACTACTGGGCGGTGGCACTGGCGATGGGGCATGTGTGGATAGAAACCGATGAGCGTCATTTGCCCTTGCGTCACAGTCATCACCGCTATCGCATAGCCGGCCCAAATGGAGTGCAAACCCTCACCGTTCCGCTGGTGGGCGAAAGCCACACGATGGCCACCCCGATGAGCGAGGTGCGCATCAGCGAGCATGGTAACTGGCGTCGCCTGCACTGGGGTGCTATCTTTTCGGCCTATGGTCGCTCGCCTTATTTTGACTTCGTGGCCGATGAGCTTGAACCCATCATCATGGGCGAGCAGACGCATCTGCTCGATTTTAATCGCGCCATGCAGCAACTGATAGTGTCTTTTCTGGACTTTCCCATCACTTTCGAATATGGCATGGCTGCCCATGTGCCGACGACGGTTCACTTGCGGCGATGGTGCGAGGGCAAACGCCACCAACCGGCACAGCCGGCAACCGCCGTAGTGCCTTACTATCAGGTGTGGCAGCACCGCCACGGCTTTTTGCCCGACCTGAGCATCCTTGATTTGCTCATGAATATGGGCAGAGAATCCATTTACATCTTGCGGAAAATGAGCGGCATGAACTGAAGTGCTGCAAGATTTTTTATATGTTTTACAGCAGAAATCATTGCAGGTTCAGAAGTTTTCTATATTTTTGCGACTGAAAAAGCGTGTGAACTCTTATACAAGTGCCGGTTTTCAAAAACCGATGCGCTTGAAAAGAAATCATTTAGTCTAAATTTCCCTAAGCCAGCCCGCGCGAGAGGTAGCATGGGAATGTGAGCACTCAAGAACGAGGCGGCGATGATGGCATACCGGCAAAAAAAGGCGGCATGCCATCATTTTTTCGAGCAGTGCGAGCGCATATTCGATATCTTTGCGTAATTTTGCAAGAATAAAGAGGACTTGCGATGGATTTTACCCCACTGGTGAGAGGACGATTCTTGGAGCGATTGCAGGAGCATTTGCGCTATGAGCACCATGCCGCGGCTGTGCAGCAGGGCGAGCTGGTGTGGCTGGTGGAAAAAGCCGCGCTCACTCAGATGGGCCGCCGGTATGACTTCTCAACCGTGCGCACCTATGAAGACTTTGCCCGGCGTGTGCCATTGCACAACTATGATGCCTTGCGCCCATTTATCATGCGCATGGAAAAGGGTGAGGCCGGTGTGCTGTGGCCGGGAGTAACACGCCACTATGCCCAATCGAGCGGCACCAGCGAGGGGCGCAGCAAGCACATTCCCGTGACGGCCGACTCGCTGAAGCGCAACCACTATCGTGGCGCGAGCGACGTGGTGTCGCACTATCTGAATCTGAATCAGTCGAGTCGCATATTCAGTGGCAAGGCTTTGATTTTGGGCGGCTCGTTTGCCAGCGACGCAAAGGTGCCTCGCGGCGTGCGAGTGGGCGACTTGAGCGCGACGCTCATCGACCAGATGAACCCACTGGCCAACCTGTTTCGTGTGCCCCGCAAAGACGTTGCGCTCATGGCCGACTGGAACGAGAAACTGCCGGCGTTGGTCGATGCAGCCGTGAAGGCCAATGTGACCAACCTGAGCGGTGTGCCCTCGTGGTTCCTGACCCTGCTCAAACAGGTGCTCGCCCGAACCGGAGCGACATGCATCCATGAAATATGGCCCCATTTGGAGGTGTTTTTCCACGGCGGTATCTCGTTTGAGCCTTACCGTGCGCAATATGAGGCGATATGCGACATGAGCCGCATGCACTTCCTCGACACCTATAACGCGAGCGAGGGTTTCTTTGCCGTGCAAAGCGACTGGGCAAGCCAAGCCATGTTGCTTTTGCTGGATGTGGGCGTGTTTTATGAGTTCATCCCTCTTGATGAAACTGATAGCTCCGAGCCGGACGTGTTGCCCATTTGGGAAATTGAGGCCGGCAAAACCTATGAGCTGGTCATCACATCATGCAACGGTTTGTGGCGCTACCGCTTGGGCGACACCGTGCGCATAGAGCAACTTAATCCGGTAAAAATCACCATAGCGGGCCGCACACGCAGTTTCATTAATGCCTTTGGCGAGGAACTGATGGTGCATCAGGCCGAGCAGGCGGTGAGCCGTGCCGCGGCGGTCACCCATTGCCATGTGCTGAACTATACGGCGGCACCCGTGTTTGCCACCGAGGATAGGCGCGGGCGGCACCAGTGGCTGGTGGAATTTGACGACGAACCGGCCCAACTCGAGCAGTTTGCCCGGCAGCTTGACCATTTTCTGCAAGAAGCGTGTGTGGATTATCAGGCCAAACGGGCGGGCAGCATTTTTCTTGATGCCCCCGAGGTGCTGGTAGCGCGTCGCGGCCTCTTCGACCAGTGGCTGGCCAGCACGGGTAAGCTGGGTGGGCAGCGCAAGGTGCCCCGATTGGCCAACGACCGCCACCTGATGGACGACTTGCTGTCGCTCAACGCATAAGTGGACATTTTTTTGTGTGGACGGCCAAAACTCATCGTGCGAAACGAGGAATTTGGCTTATAAAACGGCTGCGTTGACTGATAGGATGGAAGTGTATTCAAATAAAAAAGGATTTTTGCCGTTTTAATTAAAACGCATAACGATGATAGAGAGCATTATAAGGCAATATGAACCCATCACGCTTGAGCAAATGAGCGGAATCAAGCTCATGAATCGCACCGACACCAAGTTTGTCACGTCGCGTGCGGTCTTGTGCCGCTTGCTTGAGCTGGCGCGCAGCGAATATCGGGTGCAGGAAACCGATGGATTCAGAGTGGCTCCCTATCACACGGTCTATTATGACACACCCGCTTGCGACATGTATATGGCTCACCACAACGGCCATCTGAACCGCCAGAAGGTTCGCATTCGGTCGTATGTGGCCAGCGACTTGCATTTTTTGGAAATCAAGACAAAGGACAACCATCGCCGCACCCATAAAAAACGCATGACGCTCACGGCCGCGCCCATGCCGGCGTGGACAAGTCAGCTGCACAGCACGCAAGGCGAAGTGAGCGATTTCTTGAAGCGGCGTTTGCGTTACGACCACGAGGTGCTCATGCCGAGCATAGAAAATGAATTCAAGCGCATCACGCTGGTGAACAGAGGCCACACCGAGCGACTCACCATTGATAGTGCCTTGCGCTTCCATAACCTGATGAGCGATCGCGTGCTCGACCTTGACGGTGTGGTGATTATAGAGTTGAAACGTGATGGGCTTGTGCCGTCGCCCATCTTGGAATTGCTGCGGCAACTGCGCGTGAAGCCGCATGGCTTCAGCAAATATTGCATGGGGCTGGCCATGACCGACGCCCAGCTGAAGCAAAACCGCTTTAAGGAGCGGGTGCGCAGCGTGCAGCGTTTTGCAGAGAACAAATAATAAAGACTAAAGATATGAACACAGATTTTTCATCACTTCTTGCACAACTGTTTTCCTCCGGCCAATTTGGTCATATCAGTGTAGCTAACTTTTTGCTCAACACGGTGGTGGTGTGGATTATGGTGCACTTCTTGTACTTCCGCAAGAGCCAACGACGTGATTTCTACTTCACGTTTATGCTCATCAGCATCCTGATATACTTCTTGGTCTACTTCATGATTTTTGTGCTCGAAGACCTGAAGGGGAAAACGGGTATAGGCATCGGCATAGGTCTGTTTGGCATCTTTAGTATTATGCGCTACCGAACCGACGCGATGCCCGTGCGTGAAATGACTTATCTGTTCAGTGTCATCTGCCTTGCGGTGATCAATGCGCTTGGCTCGGAGATTTCACTCATGGAGCTGTTGTTGCCCAATGTGGTAATCTTTGTGGCTGTGCTGCTGTGTGAGCTGTTCTTGCTGGCTCGCCATGAGCAATCCAAGCTGGTGCAATATGACCGCGTGGCATTGATCGTTCCTGAAAAACGTGATGAGTTGATAGCCGATTTGAGGGAGCGATTGGGTCTCGATGTGACACGTGTGGATGTGGGTGCAGTGGATTTTCTGCGTGACACGGCCATCCTGCGCGTGTATTATCCTATGGGAGAAAAGCAAGAAAATGTGGATGAGGAAATCGACACCCTTAAAATGAAAAAAGCGCAATGGGAAGAAGTAAAAACATCCTGACCTTGCTGGCATTCTTGCTCGTGTGGACTTGGCCGGCATCTCTGCTGGCCGACGATACGGGACTGATTGTGAGTGCAGGGTTGGAGAAAAAAATTGACAAGAAATGGAGTGCCGAGTTTGAAGCCGAGTTTCGCTCGCGCAATGACTTCCGCACGGCCGACCGCGTGGCCCTCGGCTTGAGTGCTTCCTATAAAGTGACGCGATGGCTGAAAGCCGATGCCGGCTATCAGTTGCTGATCGACAACAACCACGAGAAACTCACCTATAACCTTGATGGGAATTACAACAACTGGCGACCATCTTACTGGGGCACTCGCCACAGAGTGTATGCTTCACTGCAAGCGTCCTACAAGTGGAATCGGGTGACGTTCTCGCTGCGTGAGCGATGGCGTTACACCTATCGGCCCGAAACCACCACCACTCGTTATGACTTTGATAACGAACAGTGGGAGGACACGCAGGTGCGCAGCAAAGGGCGACACATGCTGCGCTCAAGGCTCAAAGCCGAGTGGAATGTGCCCAAATGCAAGCTCACCCCGTGGGCCAGTGCCGAATTGTTCAATGACATGTCGCTTGCCAAAACACGCTGGAGCTTGGGCGGCGACTATTCGCTCCAGAAAAAGCACAAGTTCACTCTGTTTTATCGCTACCAGCACATCAACGGTCAGGACGACGATGGTGAAACCGGCAGCCACTATGTGGGTTTGGGATATGCGTTTAAGTTCTGAAAACGCTTGCCCGACGAGAGAGAAAACTTCTAAAAGTGTAAGGAAATGAAAAAATGGACGATAATCATGGCGCTGGCCTTGCTGGCCGCAAGCTGTGTGAATGACGATAGCGACCTTGACGCTTTGCTCGCGGCGGGTGGCAAGTCGCAGCCTGATGAAGAAACCGTTGTGCCGGTGGAAATTGAATGGGATGAATCGGAGCTTGCCGAGGATGCCGACGTGCCTGTGACCGACCCGACTGACCCTGCCTATAACGATTATGAGGAGAATGGCACATGGAGCTACACGGTGTATGTGGCCTACGATGGCGATGACGTGCAAGTCACGGGCAATACCAGCCGCGTGACGGTGACTCACGACGGTGCTCATGTGACGATTGTGAGCACCCGCACCAACATCAATTATGTGCTGAGTGGCCAAAGTGATAACGGTTCGTTCAAAATATATAGTGACCATAAATTCAAACTCACGCTCAATGGGCTGACCCTTACCAACCCCAATGGCGCGGCCATCAACAATCAGGGCGGCAAATCGCTTTATCTGGTGCGGGCCGACGGCACCACCAACGCGCTGGCCGATGGCACCACTTATGCCGACGTAGCCGATGAAGACCAAAAGGGGACTTTCTTCAGCGAGGGGCAGATAATTGTGAGTGGGCATGGCAAGCTGAATGTGATGGCGACGGGGCGGCATGGGCTGGTGAGTGACGACTACATTCGCGTGCGCCCGGGTAGCAGAATCAGCATCTCGGCCACTTCGGGCCACGGCATCAAGGTGAACGATGGCTTGTGGATTGACGGCGGTGTGCTCAATGTGACCACCAGCGCTGCCGGGGCAAAGGGTATCAAGAGTGATGCGCCTATTGCGGTGAGCGGTGGTCGCACCACCATCATCACCACGGGAGGCGTGGCTATCACGCCCGCCACCACCACACTGCCGGCCGACACATCGGCCTGCGCGGCCATTAAGTGCGACAGCGCCATCACCGTGACGGCCGGCGCACTGCTGCTCAAGAGCACCGGTGAGGGAGGTAAAGGCATTAATACCAATACTGACCTGACGATTTCGGGTGGCAAAGTGACGGTGGTCACCACGGGCATCAAGGGCAATGCGTCGCCCAAAGGCATAAGAAGCGATGGCACGACGACCATCACGGGCGGATATGTGTACAGCTACAGCGCTGCGGCCTCGCCTCTCGATGCCGCCGGTGGTCTTGTGCTGGCCACGGGATATGCCACCTATGAAACACTTGCAAGGCGAGTAATCGTCAGTTATGAGTGATTTAACCGATAAAATGAGCGAAATCGCTGAAATTTTCTTGTGGGAATCCTGCAAGAGGCTTATATTTGTAATTGAGAGATCATGCCATGTGGTTTAAGACCAAAGATACCAAGCAAGAAACACTCGTCTATGTGGTGTTGTGGGTTATCTTGATGGTGGCACCCATCTTAAGCCTTTGGGCTCATGCCGCTATGCACGACGCGCCCCCGTTTCGTTGGGGTGATGTGCTTCACGTTTGGGGCCGCATTTTGCCATTCTTGCTGCTCTTTGTGGTGCATAACTTTGTGGTGGCACCCATCTTGGTCTATAAGCGAAACGTGCACCTCTATGCAGCAGTGGCACTCGTGCTGGTGCTGGCATTTCAAGGGTTGCAATGCACGCGGCATCCCGGCGGGCCTCCGCACGGCAAAAAACGCCCCATGCCGCATCGCATTGATGGCGAGCGACCTCCGCACCGACCGGTGGTGCAGTCGCATGAACTGATGTCGTTTTTCATGGTGGTGTTTGCCATGGGAGCCAATTTGGGCATCAAAAACTACTACCGCACGCGCAACGACGAGCAGAGGCTTGCCGAACTTGAGCGCGAAAATCTCTCGCAAGAGTTGGAATATCTGAAACATCAGATTAATCCGCACTTCTTCATGAACACGCTCAATAATATCCATGCCTTGGTCGACATCGACCCGGCCAAAGCAAAAGATAGCATTGTGAAACTGTCGCGCCTCATGCGATATGTGCTTTATGAGGGAGAGAAGCAGCAGGTGAGCCTGCCACGAGCCATGGACTTTCTCACGCAATATGCCGCACTCATGCGCATGCGTTATGACAGCTTGGTGGATATTCGCTTCAACCTGCCCGAGCAAGTGCCGCAGCTGATGATACCACCGCTCATCATCGCTCCATTTTTGGAGAATGCGTTCAAGCATGGTGTGAGCTACCAGCGGCCATCGTTCATTCATGTGTGGCTCGACTATGAGGGCAATGAAATTGTGTTCAGGTGCGTCAATAGCAAAAATGGCGACACACAGGAGCGGGGCGGTTTGGGACTGGCCAACGTGCGAAAGAGGCTCGACTTGATATTTGGTAAGCGTTACTCGCTCAACATCAGCGACGGCGACGGCAAATATGAAGTGACGCTAAAAATGCCGCCATTGTGACGGCAAAGCAGACAAAAACAGAGAATTATTAATTACTTACGATATTTTTTGAATAAGGCGAATGATAAGATGTTTGGCAATCGATGACGAACCGCTGGCATTGCAGCAGTTGGCAAGCTATGTGGGGCAGGTGTCGGAATTGGAGCTTGTGCAGGCATGCCGCAGTGCACAAGAGGCACGCGAGATTCTTAATCGCGAGCACATCGATGCCATATTCATCGACATCAACATGCCCGACTTGAACGGCCTCGACTTCGTGCGCTCGCTCGCTTCACCGCCGCTGGTGGTCTTTACCACGGCCTATAGTGAATATGCCGTGGAGGGATTTCGCCTTGATGCCGTGGACTATTTGCTCAAACCCTTTGGCTTGGACGACTTCAAGCGCGCTGCCGCTCGATTGCTGCGCCGCCACGAGGCGGTGGCGATGAGTGCGGTGTCGGGGGTGGACGACGACGATGCCATTTTCTTGAAGACCGACTATAAAATCGTGCGCATTCAGGTGAGCGACATCGTGTATATAGAAGCCATGAGCGAATATCTGCGCATTCACCTCGATGCGCCCCAGCGGCCGGTAACGGTGCTGCTGAGCATGAAAAAGATGGAGGAGCGGCTGCCCGGCGGCACATTCATGCGCGTGCATCGCTCGCACATCATCAATTTGAAGAAAATCAAGGAAGTGAGCAAAAATCACATCACGCTCATCAATGAGGTGTCGCTACCCATAGGTGACCTGTACAAAGAGAGTTTTGTGAGCTACCTTAATAAGAAATTCTTAACGAAATAAAGATATCAAAAGAAAGAATAAAAAAGACCATAACACTCAACAAAAACGATAGAAGTTTCTCATAATTCTAGTATGGTTGTGGTGCCGCCGTCGCGAGACGTTGGCACCATTTTTTTGCGGCTGCCCCACATTTCTGAAAAAATGATTAACTTTGCAAGTTGAATCTAATTGTTTTTTGGAAGATGAAACGCATTTTTCTCATCACATTAGGCTTAATTCTTTGTTTCCTGCCCGTTTGTGCCGACGATGGGGCCACCGCCACCTTTGAAAACCGCCTGCACGACTTTGGCTACATCAAAGAGAATGGCGGGCCGGTGAGCCACACCTTTGTGCTGACCAACACAGGCAGCAAACCGCTCATCATTGTGGATGCCACGGCCTCGTGCGGCTGCACTCGCCCGGAGTTCCCCACCAAGCCCATCAAGCCCGGCAAGAAGGCAAAGGTGAAGGTGACTTTCAATCCGCTGGGTCGCCCGGGTGCGTTTCGCAAAACCGTGAAAGTAAAGACCACTGGAACGGTGCGACACACCACACTCGTCATTGAGGGTACAGTGACCCCGCGTTCCAGCAAAAAATAAAGAAAAGACCCCCATGATGCCGCGCACCCTTTCACACCCCATCGCCTTGCTATTGCTGCTGTGCCTGCTGCCACTCGTGGCCGTGGGTCAGGGGCGCATGGTGTGGCTTGAAAACGAGCATGACTTCGGAACGGTGCGTGAGCAAGACGGGAAACTGACGTGTGCCATGCGCTTTGTGAATGTGGGCGACTCGGCTCTCGTCGTCACGCAAGTGCGTACCACCTGCGGCTGCACGGCCAGCGACTATCCGCATCATGCCATTGCCGCCGGCGACACGGCAGTCGTCACGCTCACCTATAATCCGGCTGGCCGTCCGGGCGAAATCAATAAGCAGGCTTTTGTCTACACCAATGCCCAGCCACGCCGCTCGGTCCTCACCATCAAAGGATTCGTCATTGCCTCGCCCGAAACGCTCTTGGAGCAATACCCTGTGGCGGCAGGCTCATTGCGGCTCGAAGGCGCGTCGATTCCGCTGGGAGCCCTTAACAAGGGGCGCACCCGCTCGGCATTCATCACGGGCTATAACGCGTCGACCGACTCCCTGCGAGTGCGGGCCACCACCTCGGCTGCCCACCTCACGGTCGCGGCCACACCGGCTGTGGTGCCGGCGGGCGGCACTGTGGCCATCACCGTGGGCTACGACACGGCTCTCGCGCCCCTTTGGGGATTGAATGTCGACACGGTGAGCGTTGTAGCGGCTCCGTTGCATCCCTCCCAATTCTCAAGCGAAGGCGACGCGCAGGTGCTGGTGATGGCGCAGGTGACTGAAGATTTCAGCAAACTGACCGATAAACAGCTGCGCAATGCGCCGGAACTGGTGATAGAAACCGACAAGGTGGACTTTGGCAACCTTGAGGGCATGGTTACGCGCACGCTCACGCTGCGCAATGCCGGCCATGACCCCTTGTTGCTGCGCCGGGTGTGGGCCGATGCCCCCTCGGCAGCCATTAATTGTGGTGCCTACGTGCTGAAAGGAGGCAAAACGGCCGTGCTGGCCATCACAATAGATTCCGCGCTGATGAAGGAGAACGTGCTTAACAGCCGCCTCACCATTGTGACCAACGACCCACACTCGCCCCAACGGGTGGTGAGGCTTGTGGGCGTGAAATCGGAAACCACTCATAATAACTGATAAAGAACTAACAACGAGATATGGAGAACCATCACCCACAAGATATGGATGAACTCATCCGCATGCATCATCCCGAAAACGATGAGCAGTACACAGGGTTGCAAGTGAACGCCGGCATCGAGCAACCTCCTATGGTGAGCCCTTACCTGAAGCGCCGCAAGCGTCGCCCGAAACTCACGGTGAACGACTATGTGGAGGGCATCCGCAAGGGCAACACTGCTGTGCTGGGACAAGCTGTGACGCTGGTCGAGAGCATGGTGCCCGAGCATCAGGTGGTGGCGCAAGAAGTGATTGAAAAATGCCTGCCATTCACCGGTCATAGCCGTCGCATAGGCATCACCGGTGTGCCCGGCGCGGGAAAATCCACTTCCATCGACGTGTTTGGCATGCATGTGCTCAACGGCGGAGGCCGATTGGCCGTGCTGGCCATCGACCCCAGCAGCGAGCGCAGCAAAGGCTCCATTTTGGGCGACAAAACCCGCATGGAGAAACTCTCCATTCAGCCCAATGCCTTCATTCGCCCTTCACCCTCGGCCGGCTCGCTGGGTGGCGTGGCTCGCAAAACGCGCGAAACCATCGTGCTGTGTGAGGCGGCAGGTTACGACAACATTTTTGTGGAAACCGTGGGAGTGGGGCAGAGCGAGATTGCGGTGCACTCGATGGTGGACTACTTTTTGCTCATTCAAATTGCCGGTGCAGGCGACGAGTTGCAGGGCATCAAACGCGGCATCATGGAGATGGCCGATGGCATCGCCATCAATAAGGCCGATGGCGACAATGTGGACCGGGCCAATCTCGCTGCGGCCCAGTTTCGCAACGCGTTGCACCTGTTCCCCCTGCCGCCGAGCGGTTTCCTGCCCGAAGTGGTGACTTATTCGGGCTACTACGAGCTGGGCATCGACAAGGTGTGGGACATGATAGACCGCTATTTTGAGCATGTGCAGGCCAATGGCTACTTTGAGGAAAAACGTCGCCAGCAAGAAAAATACTGGATGTATGAAACCATCAATGAGCAGCTGAAGGCTCGCTTTTATAGCAACGCCGAGGTGCAGCGACTGCTCGAAGTGAAGCAGCAAATGGTGCTGCACAGCCAGCAATCTTCGTTTGTGGCGGCCACCGATGTGCTTAATTATTACTACGATACATTTAACAAATAGCCATTTTCTGAAATGGAGCAACAAAATTCATCTTACACATATCGCTACCCGCATCCCGCAGTCACCACCGATTGCGTGGTGTTTGGTTTCGACGGCGTTCACCTGAATGTGCTGCTGGTGGAGCGTGGCAACGAGCCCCACAAAGGCTCATGGGCTTTTCCGGGCGGTTTCCTCAACATCGACGAAGATGCCCCCGACGGTGCCCGGCGCGAGCTGCTGGAGGAAACGGGCATGCAAGTGACCCACATGGAGCAACTGGGAGCCTTCACGCGACCCGACCGCGACCCGCGCGAGCGCGTCATCTCTATCGCCTACTTTGCGCTGGTGCGCGTGGGCGACGTGGCTGCCGGCGACGACGCGGCCTGTGCCCGCTGGTTTCCTATCAACCGCCTCCCCGAGCTGGCCTTTGACCATCAGGAAATCTTTGAACGGGCACTCAAGCGCATGTCGCACTTCTTGAAACTCAAAACGGGCGACTTTGTGAGCGCGGAGTTCAGCTACGAAGAGATCGACACCATCTATTATCTCACACTCACGCAGTGAGCCCCGCAACGATAAAAATCATTCTAAAACCAAATAGCTAACTGACCACATGAAGAAATTACTCATCATCGCACTCGCGACCATGCTGCTCTTGCCGGCTTTGGCGCAAGACCGCCACTACAACCTCTATGGCGTGATGTTTTATAATTTGGAGAATCTGTTCGACACGATTAACTCCAATGGCGTGTATGACAAAGAATTCTCGCCCAATGGTGCCCGGCAGTGGAACCACGAGAAATATTGGCAAAAACAGCACAATCTGGCCTATGCCATCAGCCAGTTCACCACGCCCAACACCCCTGATGGGCCGGCCATCATAGGCGTGAGCGAGATTGAAAACGTCACCGTGCTGCAAGACCTCGTGCGCCAGCCCGAAATCAAGTCGCGTCGCTACCAAATCGTGCACCACGATGGCCCCGACCGCCGTGGCGTGGATGTGGGTTTGCTGTATAACCCCCGCGTGTTCAAGGTGCTGAATGTGACCAACCAGCGACTCACCGAGCGTTATTTCACGGCCATTGGCTATGGCGACCGCTTTAACCCCGAATTCCGCACACGCGACCAGTTGTGCGTCACCGGCTTGCTGGCCGGCGACAAGGTGACCGTGATGGTCAATCACTGGCCCTCGCGACTGGGCGGACAAGAGCAGTCGAGCTACCTGCGTGAGGCCGCGGCCGAAATGGCTCGCCAAACCATCGACTCGCTGCTGCGCGACGACCCCAATCAGGGCATCATCTTCATGGGCGACCTGAACGACGACCCCCAAGACCCCAGTTGCGCCCGCGTGTTGAAGGCTCGCCGCGACATCAAGGACGTGAAGACCATCAGCGACATCTACAACCCGTGGTGGGCCAAGCTCGACAAGGGCATTGGCACACTGGCCTATCGTGGCGGATGGAACCTCTTTGACCAGATTGTGATGACAGGCCACTTCACCAAGTATCACGACAGCAAGAACAAGCCTCAACTCACTTTCTTGCGGGCCGAGGTGCTTAACCGCGAGTTCCTCAAAACGAAGGAAGGCGACCGTCAGGGCTATCCCTTGCGCACCTATTCGGGCGGCGTGTTTCTGAACGGTTACAGCGACCACTTCCCCACCATCATCTATCTAGCCAAAGAAGTGCAGTAATTAGCCCGATGAATATAAAACGAGCTTCGTTACTTCTCGGCTGCCTGCTTTTGAGCTTTTTCTGCTCGTGCAACTTATGGCAGAGCCAGAGAGAGAACTAAAAACGGAATACGACGGCTATGCCAGCCAAGAGAGCACCCCATCTGGTATATATTGGACATTTGACGGGTTTATAACAAAAGTGTCTAATTATAAGCTTGAAACTGTACTTGAAGCAGCCAGCCATTATTCTTCAATAGGAAAAATCCTAATTGGCTTGGCATCAGAGCCTGAATCAGGAACCTATGATGATAATTTGCTGTTCCAATTAGAATTAGCAGATAAAACGTGTGTTAATTTTAACCTTGTACGCCTTAATGATTATTCTGTAAAGTACAAAGACGAGTTCTATATACCAGAACTCGTTATCAGATCCGGACATGATCTGGTAATGTTTTTTGATACCGACCTTCAATTCATAACTCTGGAGAAGTATACATCCAAAGAAAAGTATGCAATTGTTGTAGATAGCGAAACATACAAAAAAGCTATAAAACA
>JAFVCX010000127.1 GCA_017478855.1 Muribaculaceae bacterium
CCGTTATGCTTAACGCGCAGCGCAAACTCATCGAGCGAGATGTCGCGGTCGCGCAGGTAATACTCGATTACCGAGCGCAGGTCGTGTATGGTGATGTTATGCCCATAGGGGAAGTGCACTGCGGAGAAGATGGTCATGTCGGGAACATCGAGCATGACCTCCGCCTCGTTGTCATCGGTGACCGAAATGGAAATGTCGGGCACCTGCGACGAAAACATCAGTGCTTCCAGCCGGGTATTTAATGTTGCTGCCATATCTTAATGCGCCTTTGGCGCGGATTAGTGATTAGCGATGAGTGATTCGTGACGCAATTGTGGTGCAAGCCGAGAGCAGATCCAAACTCGTTTGGTTTTGCCGAGGCGAAGCCCACATTCGCCAAAGTTTTTCTTTGGCAAAGTTACTTTGCCGCCATCGGTCGGCAAAAGACACGAAAAAAGCCACCTCATCTGAAGTGACTTTTGCTATAATATCCTATAAGTGCTACGATGCTTGGCGGTGTCGCTTGCGATATTGCTGTGGCGTTTCGCCGGTCTGTTTCTTAAACAGGCGACTGAAGTATTGCGGGTATTCAAATCCCAGCTGATAGGCAATCTCACTGATGCTGTGGTCGGTTGCCGTGAGTTGCCGGCAGGCGTTGGCAATCAAGTGTTGCTGAATAATCTGCTGCGGATTGCTGCCGGTCTGGGTCTTCACGAGGTCGCCGAAATAGTTGGGCGAAAGGTTCATTGCGTCGGCGAAATAGCCCACGGTGGGGAGTCCGCTCCGCACTGCGATGGCATTGTGGAAATAGTCTTCGAGAAGTTTGTTGAACTTTCTCACCACCTCGCTTTCCAGCGGCTCACGTGTGATGAACTGCCGCTCATAGAAGCGCACGCAGTAGTTGAGAATCAGCTCCACGTTCTGGGCTATCAACTTACGGCTGTGGCGGTCGATGCCTCGCTCCAGTTCCCCCTCAATGTTGCCCACAAAGTCGTGGAACTGCAACTGCTCACGCTCCGAAAGGTGCAGTGCCTCGTTCATCGTGTAGCCGAAGAATGTGTATGGCGACATCGAAATGCCCTGCATCAGCTCGGGTGCGAAAATGAGCATCGTGCCCTTATAGCTGTCGGCAAGGTCTTCAAGCTCAATGAGCCGGTCGGGGGCGAAAAAGAGCAGCGTGCCGTTATCGTAATCATACACGTTGCGACCATAACGCACGGTGGCGCATCGGCTGTCCTTATAAATGACGGCAAAGAAACCGGTTGTGAAGCGGAGGTTGGAGAACTCCTTGCTGTTGCGGACTTCCTCAAGATGAACGACCTCGACAAGCGGATGTCGGATGTCGTTGTTGCCAATGGCGTGCATAAACGCCGATATGCTCTCGAAATGAATGGGCAGCTTTGTCATTTTCTTCATTTAACGGTGCGCAAAGATACGGTTTTATCAATGATTGACCAAGTCGTTTTGAGGATTTTCCGCTACAAAACCATTGAGTTCCTGCTGATAGGTGACGCCGCGCTCCTTTGAGAAATAGTCAATCGTCAGAGCAGCGAGGGCAACAAGGATGAGCACCAGCGATGAGGCACGCAGCCACGGTTTGGCACAGAAGGCAAATACGCAGATGCCTACTGCCATCATCACGGCAGCCGCGATGATGGTCTGCGGATAGATTTTCATGAAGTCAGCCACGCGGGCTTTCTCGTTCTCCAGAAACTGCTGCGGTGACTCCTGATATTGCTCCACGTACTGTTTCTCGCGCTGATGGTTGTTGTAGGCTAAGGTGCCTCCCAGCCCTATAAAGAGAACCGCCGCAACCGTCAGCGGCAGGACGATGGCACGTGCCGACTCCGACGTGCCGAAACGCCATGCCACGATTGCCAACACAAGGAGCACCACGCCACCTACAACCATTGCCAAATCTTCAAATATTTCACCGGCAAGCCATTTATTGGTATAATCAATCAGTTCCATAGTCGAAAGAATGAAGGTGTAGCCATTTTGATATGGCCACACCTTGATTAGTTACTTACAGTTATAACCGCCGTCAACGTTGAGGATTGTTCCGGTCAGGAATTTGTTGTCGGGACTTGCAAGGTAATAGATGGCCAAGGCGATGTCCTGCACCTCGTCCATGCGGTTCATCGGATGGATGGCGGCAATTCCTGGCTCATCGTATGCTCCGGCATCGATGGCGTGTTTAAGAATATCGGTCTTGATTGCTCCCGGGGCGACGGCGTTGATGCGAATACCCTGTTGAGCATAGTCGATTGCCGCAGCCTTGGTGAGTCCTACCACGGCGTGCTTGGTTGCACAATATTGTGCGGTGTAAATCAGTCCGTTGAGTCCTGCGATAGACCCAAGATTGACAATCGTGCCGCCGCCGGTCTTCAGCATGGCGCGGATGGCATACTTCATGCCGTAATAAACGCCCAATACGTTGGTGTCCAGCTGCTGCTTAAACTCGTCGGTCTCGGTGTCGGCAAGAGGTGCTGCGCCGAGCGAGATGCCTGAGTTGTTGACAATGCTGTCCAGTTTGCCGAACTTGGCAACCGTCTGCTCGATGACCTGAGCAACCTGCTCCTCGTTGGTCACATCCAACACGAAAGAGGTCATGTCAAACCCTTCGCTCTTGGCTTCCTCAACAAAGGCCTTGCCCTTTGCTTCGCTACGACTGGTGACGACGACGTTCCAACCGTTCTTGGCGAATTGATAAGCCGTGGCTTTTCCGATACCTGTGGTACCACCTGTGATGATGATTGTTCTCCCCCAAACACGCAGGACGGCCAAAGAAGCCATACACAGAAAAGGCGCAGTCGAAAGCCATAAGGGTTATTGGTTCTATTGCCGACCAAGTGAAGACAATCAACGATTTCATTAGTGTACATCCCTATGTAGAGGATAGGGTGTAGTTTCTCCTGAGCAGCGTCATAGAGCAGTTAAAGTGACAAGAAAAGTACATTCTTTTAATTTTTTGTACGCAATTAAAATTGGAGCTTTTCCCCACTTTTTCGGCGGCAAAATTGACAGAGAAACAAAACAC
>JAFVCX010000006.1 GCA_017478855.1 Muribaculaceae bacterium
CATGGTTGCTTGTCTTATTTTTTCTTGCGGAAGTCAGCGGCATACATGGCATCGATGAGCATCGCGTAGCGTTTGTTGATTACGGCACGTTTTATCTTCAATGTGTTGGTTAGCTCGCCGGCTTCCATGGTGAACGGCCGCGGCAAGAGCACAAATCGCTTAATTTGCTCATAGCTGGCCATGTCACGCTGATAATTATTGATTCTGTCCTCCACCATTTGGCGCACATCGGCATGGTTCACCAAATCCTCATGCGTCTTAAAGGCGATTTTCTTCTTTTGCGCATAGGCTTTCAACTCCTCAAAATCGGGCACAATCAAGGCCGACACGTATTTGCGGCCGTCGCCAATGATGGTCACTTGCTCCACATATTTGTCTTGTCCAAGCAACGTTTCCAGCACCTGCGGCGCAATGTATTTTCCGTTGCTGGTCTTAAACATATCTTTGAGGCGCTCGGTGAGAATCAGCTCGCCGTTGGGGGTCAACTCACCACAGTCGCCAGTGTGAAACCATCCATCGGCATCGAGCACATGCGCCGTTTCTTCTGGTTTATTGTAATAGCCGCGCATCACCGTGGGGCCTTTGACCAAAATTTCGTTGGACTCTCCTATCTTCACTTCCACACCGGGGATGGGAGTGCCCACCGTGCCCACCGTCCAGCCTCCTTGCTGCGAGAAGAAACTCACCGAGGCATTGGTTTCGCTTAGACCATAACCAATCACGATATTGATGCCCACCGCGTGCAAGAATTCGGTGATGTTGTCGCTCAGCATCGCTCCGGCAGTGGGGAAAAAGCGGCCGTTCTCTATGCCTATGGCTTTTCGCAAGCGTTTGAACACCTTGTTCTCAAAATATTGGTACTGCTTTTCGAGCAGCACAGGCACTTTGCGACCCATGCGCACATATTTCAGGTTGCGTGAGCGGCCCACAGCCAATGCTCGCTTCACCAGTATGCGCACCACCGGCTTGGCCGCCGCCAAATTATCGTTGATGGCAGTGTAGACTTTTTCCCAAAAACGAGGCACGCTGCACATGCAGGTGGGTTGCACCTCGCGCACGGCGCGTTGAATCTCTTTCGGGTTGTGATTGATGGCCACCCGCACACCTTTAGTGAGGCAATACATGGTCCATCCCAGTTCAAAGATGTGGCTGAATGGCAAGAAACTCAATGAGATGTCCGACTCGTCGTCCATCGGAATGCGCTCGCCATGCGCCCACATGGCGGCATTGAAGTTGCTGTGTGTCAGCATCACGCCTTTGGGCACGCCTGTGGTGCCACTGGTGTAAATCAAGTACATCAAGTCGCCATCCATGCCAGCCGCACGGCGAGCCTCCAGCAGTTGCCGGCCTTTCTCATCCAGCCGGTCGCCCCACGCGAGAAACTCATCCCAAAAGAGAGTGGTTTCATCGCCCGAAGCACGCTTCACTTGCGGGTCGAGGATGATGATTTGGCGCAGCGTAGGGCAAGCGTCGCGCAAGGCAAGCGCTATGTCATACTGCCGCTGGTCGCCCACCAGTATAATGGTGGCACCCGAGTCGTTCACTATATAGGCCGCTTCGTCCTTACTGCTCGTGGCATAGATGGGAACCGGCACGGCACGGTGATAAAAGGCGGCAAAATGCGTAATCAATATTTCGGGGCAGTTTTGCGTGAACACACACATCCTTCCCTGTTCCTCAATGCCATGCTGGCCGAAAGCGGCGGCGGCACGCTCCACGGCCACCTGCATGTCGCTCCATGAGAGGGATTGCCACTGCCCGGACACATAGTCGCGATAACGCAGTGCCTCACGGCCGGCATATTTTGTGGCCTGAAGAGCCACCAATTCTGCAAATTTGTTCATATTCTCCAATGGTCAAGGCAAGCAGCTTCGCACATGCGCGCAACTTGCCATAATCGGCAAAGATACTAAAATCTACCGACAATGGCACTAAAATGGCCCGAACATTCGGGCCATTAACATCTGTTCTATGATTTTCTTAACCTTTTACACATTTTAAGACGTGCCATCTCGCGGGAAATGCCGGCACGCTCCGACCACTATCTTCGAGGCAGGCGCTACACTGCCCATCCAGTTCATTCGCCTCCGCCATGCCGTGAGGCCAGCCGCTCATAGTCGGGATTCCCGTCATGCAAAAGCGACTGGAAACGCTGCGAGTCGTTCAGCACCTGCAAAGCCGCCTCAAGGTCGTGGTTGCGATGGTTCACCACCACCGTGTAGGCCGAAGCATCGGCATATACATCGCGTGCAATCAATCCTTTCAGCACCAACCGCAGCAAGTTTTCACTGGTTTTGAACTTTTCTTCATCAAACTTCACTTTGTCGCGCTCACCCATTTCCACAAATCGTTTCATGTCATCATCGGTGAGCTGAAAACGAGCGTCAAAGTCGGCCACGGTGGCATATTCCCGTTTGAGGTCGGCCCGATGGGCATCCACATAATCCACCGCAAACTGATTGATGATGCCTTTTGCCATCAGGTCGCGATAATAGGTGCTGTATTCGCTGGTGTCGACCGGAACAAACACGTCGGGCATAATGCCTCCGCCACCATAGATGGGGCGCGCGTTTTTCAGTGTCGTGTAACGCAAAGAGTCGTTGAAATGAATGCTGTCGAGGTTATAATATTCTCCATTTTTGTAACGGTCGAGCAGATCCTCTTCATAGGCATCTTTTTTGCCTTTCACATAAGGTTTCTGAATGCAGCGGCCACTGGGCGTGTAATAGCGAGCCACCGTGAGGCGCATCATCGAGCCGTCGTCAAACCTGAACGGCCTTTGCACCAATCCTTTGCCAAAAGTGCGGCGGCCCACCAGCACAGCGCGGTCCCAATCTTGCATGGCCCCGCTGAAAATCTCGGCGGCACTGGCCGAATATTGGTTGACGACGACCACCATCGGCAAATCCTTGTAGCGTCCGTTGCCACGAGCGGTAGCCTCATTGCGGGGCGACTTAATGCCCTCGGTGTAGACAATGAGCTGGTTGCGGTCGAGGAACTCATTGCACATGTCGATGGCTGCGTTCAAATATCCGCCGCCATTGTCGCTCAAATCCATAATCAGTCGCTTCATGCCCTCACCCCGCAAGCGATCCAGCGCTTCCATCATTTCATCGTGGGTTTTCGCTCCAAAACGCGAGATGCGCAGATAGGCCGTTTGCTCATCCACCATGTAGGCAGCATCAATGCTGTGCAAAGGTATTTTGTCACGAGTGATGCGGAATGTAATCAAATCTTTGGCGTTGCCGCGCTTCACTTGCACGGTCACTTTAGTGCCTTTTTTACCGCGCAGGCGCTTCATGATGTCGGTATTTTTCATCTTCACGCCGGCAATCAGGCTGTCGTTCACTATGATGATGCGGTCACCGGCCAAGATGCCCACGCGCTCGCTGGGGCCACCGGGGATTGTCTGAATCACATACAGAGTATCTTGCTTCATATTGAACTGTATGCCTATGCCGCTGAACTCTCCCTGCAAGGGCTCTTCAAGTTCTTTGGTTTCTTTCGCATCGGTATAGGTGCTGTGAGGATCCAGCTTCTCCAGCATGCCCACGATGGCATCTTCCACGAGCTTGTCTTCATTCACACTATCAACGTATAGCGAATTAATCGCAAATTCTGCATTGAGCAGCTTATTCAAGTTCTTGGGAATGCGGTCGGCCACGGCCACCAGCATTGTCGCGGCAGCCAGAGCTGCCATCAGGATTATTTTCTTCATTTCGTTATGTAATCAGTTACATTTTTTGGAGGGGTCATACATTTCCCGCATTTGCAAAAGTAATACAAAAATTCTGCCGGCATGCACGCGAGCCGCCACATTAACATCATTTTCACCTTTTCGGTGCCCAATGGCAAGAGGAGAAGCGATAAAACCGCAAATGCTTGCAGGCTGAAGAAAATGTTGTAACTTTGCCACGCGATTCTAATGAGTTTGGGGGTGCCGGCACCCATGTGACGGCTGAGAACACACCCATAGAATCTGATCCGGGTCATACCGGCGTAGAGAACAAAACTTATTAATTATCAAAATGATGAACCAAAAAATTTTGTGGACTGCCGCACTGTTATGCGCCAGCCACATGGCAATGGCTCAAACCACTGCCGACACGGTGGCCCTCCGAGAAGTGGAAGTGCTGGCCACACGCGCATCGAGCAACACGCCTGTTGCATTCACCAACGTAAGTAAGAAACAAATCGAAGCCGTGAACCACGGGCTGGATCTGCCATTTATTCTTGGCAGCACTCCGGGCGTGCTCACCACCAGCGATGCCGGTGCCGCAGTGGGCTACACCTCCATTCGCGTGCGTGGAACCGATGCCACGCGCATTAACATCACCAGCAACGACATTCCCATGAACGATGCCGAAAGTCACAGCATCTACTGGGTGAACACGCCCGACCTCGCCTCATCGTTGGCCGATATTCAGGTGCAACGTGGCGCGGGCACCTCGACCAATGGCGCAGGTGCCTTTGGCGGCAGCATCAATCTGCGCACGCAGCGTTTCAGCCAATCGCCCGTTGCCGAGTTCAGCGGCAGCTATGGTTCATTTAACACCGAGAAAGAAACGTTCAAAGTGGGTTCAGGTCTGCTGGGCGACCATTGGGCGTTTGAAGGACGATTGTCGCACATTGCCAGCGACGGCTATCGCGATCGCGCCACCTCCAATCTGAAAGGCTATTATCTGCAGGGAGGATATTTCGCCGCCAAGACGAGTTTGCGATTCATCACCTTTGGCGGCAAGGAAGACACTTATCACGCGTGGGACGGCATCAGCCGCGACAGACTCAAAAGCGACCGCACCTACAACCCCAATGGCGAAATCAAGCGCAACGGAGAAGTGATAGGTTTCTACGATGACCAAAAGGACATTTATCGCCAAACTCACTACCAGTTCATTTGGGAGCAAACGTTCTCTCCCTTGTGGAAGTGGAATCTGGCTTTGCATTATACCGATGGTTACGGCTACTACCAAGAGTATAAAAACAACCGCACTCTGAAAGAATACCTGCTGGAGCCGGTGGTGACCGCAGAAGGCACCTCAAAAAAGGCCAGCCTTGTGCGCAAAAAAATCGTGGATAGCGGTTTCGGCGGAGCCGTGTTTTCCATGCGGTATAGCGGCGAGCGTCTTAACGCCACACTGGGCGGAGGCATCAATCGCTATGCCAATGACCACTTTGGCCGCGTGCTATGGGTAGAAAACTACACTTCACCGCTGGCACCCGACCATGAATACTACCGTAACAAGGGAGAGAAGACCGACTTCAACGTGTATTTGAAAGGTAACTATCAAATCACTCGGCAATTAAGTGCTTATGCCGATGTGCAACTGCGTCACATTAACTATACCATTACGGGCGACAACGACAAATGGGACTGGACGGCCAACCCGGAGCGGTTGCAGACACTTGACATTGACGAAGACTTCACTTTCTGCAATCCCAAAGTGGGTTTGAACTATCAGTTCACTCAGGCGCAGCGCGTATATGCCTCATTTGCCGTGGCACAGAAAGAACCCACACGCAACAACTACACGGATGGACTCTTCACCGTGCATCCCAAGTCGGAACGACTGCTCGACTGGGAATTGGGCTATGCCTACAACGACAGCCGCTGGACAGCCGGTGTCAATCTCTACTACATGAAGTATAAAGACCAACTGGTGCTTAACGGCAAGCTCAATGAGATAGGCGAGGCTATGGCCGAGAACGTCCCCGACAGTTACCGCATGGGAGTTGAGCTGAATGCCGGCGCGCAACTCACACCGGGGCTGCGCTGGGACGTGAACGGCACATTGAGTCGCAACCGCATTAAAGATTATGTGGGATATATGAGCGATTACAATGCCGACACATGGGGCGAGATGTGGACACAAACTGCCATTGAAAAAGGGAGCACCACCATTGCATTCTCACCCTCGGTGATAGCCAATAGTGTGCTGACAGCCACTTGGCGAGGCTTTGACGTGACATTCCAGTCACAATATGTGAGCCGCCAATACCTCGACAATTTTGAGAGTAAGGAAGACTCGCTGGATCCCTACTTCGTAAGTCATTTGGACGTGGCCTACACCTTCAAGCTGCCCACCGTCAAGAGTGTCACAGCCGGCATCACCATCTACAACCTCTTTAACGAGAAATATGAAACCAACGGTTATTCGCAGACGGCAGCCCTCTATGCAGGTGGCAAGAAAGATGGTGCCATGTCGCTGAGCAGCGACCCGCGTTTCTATCCCATGGCCGGGACCAACGTGCTGGTTCACTTAACCTTTAAGTTCTGATGCACGAGTTCCTCGCCGGCATCGATTGGGTGCGCGTGGTGGATGTGGTCGGCACGCTCATCGGGCTTTTGTATCTCTGGCTGGAGTACAAGGCCAGCATCTGGCTGTGGGCCGTGAGCGTCATCATGCCCATTGTGCATGGTTATCTGTATTATGCGCGTGGTCTTTATGCCGACTTCGGCATGGAAATCTACTATGTGCTGGCAGCCATCTATGGCTATGCCCTTTGGGTCGTGAAAAGCAAAAAAAATAAGGACAAAAATCAGCGTGATGCCGCTCAAACCGGCATCACGCATTTTCCTTTACGGCAAGTGCCACTTGTGGCGATAGCCACCGCCGGCATTTGGGCAGGCATCTATTGGTTGCTCATCACGTTCACCAACAGCAATGTGCCTGTGCTTGACAGCTTCACCACAGCTTTAAGTGTGGTGGCCCTATGGGCTTTAGCACAAAAATATGCCGAGCAGTGGTTGCTGTGGCTGGTGGTGGATGCCGTGTGCACCGGCCTTTACATCTACAAGCAAATACCCTTCACGGCCGGCCTCTATGGATTCTACACCATCGCTGCCGTGCTGGGCTATCGCAAATGGTGTCGCCTCGCCGGCGGGCACTGACGTGCCACCACACAACTCAACATTAAAACAGATAGGCGGCACTGATGGTCCAAACGCGGTCGGTGCCGCTCACCACATCGCTTGCCTTCCCACCGTCGTCCACCAGATACTCAAAGGCGTTTTTCACACTTTTGTTCATGCCCATGCCATAAGCAACCGAGATTTGCAGGTGTCGCCACAGCTCCACGCCGCCACCCACATTCCATGAGGTGCTTAACGATGAAAACTTGCTGCCCAAGTTGTCATTGTCCTTGCTCACGAGGAAAGCAAAATCCGGACCGGTAAACACGAATGGCGAAAACAGATTTTCTATACCGGCGATTTGGAATTTATATTTCACGTTTACTGGCACATCCAAGTAGTCGCGTTTGTAGAATGAAGTCCCGGCACCGTTCAAGTCCACGCTCCGGTGAGCATAAAGTAGTGAGCCATCAAAGTATAAGCCCTTGATGGGGGTGCCCAATTCCAGCATCACACCACCCGTGAAACCTGCGCGATTGTCGGTTTTCAGCACATCCAAGTCATGCCTCAGGTTGTTCAACTTCAGGTCATTCAAACCCACTCCGGCCTTCACGCCCAGCCGCAGTTGCGCATTGGCTGTTATGGCCAAAAGCACGGCCAAAAACAAAGCAAATGTTTTCTTTTCCATATCGATTTCTCCTTAAGTTCCAATGATAAAACGAGCCAAACAAGCATTTATTGCTCATTTGGCCCGCTTAAAGTCTTTATTTGGCGGTGGAGTTCACTCCACTCGCAAGCGCATCAGGGCTTTCATGCGCCTTGACTTGTCGCGCACGGTTAGCGCAATTTCGCCACGTTCTTTCCCTGCCTGCACAATCACCACGAGTTGGCCATGAAACAGCCTCATGCGCGGCTGGGTGAAAGGTTCGAGCGAGGTGGCATCGCCATTGCACACGGCGCGAAAAACACCCTTGCCCGCCACGTCAAAGGTGAGTTCATCGTCGGCATCGGGGCAAAGCGTGCCGCGCTCGTCCACGAGGCTCACCGTCACAAAGGCCAAATCTTCGCCATCGGCCCGAAGGGTGCCGCGCTCGGCTTGAAGGGCTAATTCTTTCGGCTTGCCGGCGGTGCGCACGATGCGCTCGCCAGCCACTTGGTCGTTTTCATCATACACGACCACCTTGATTTCGCCCGGCTCATACTCCACGTCGCGCCAGCGCAGGCGATAACGGTCAAGCCGTGATGTGGCATCTTTGCTGATGCGCCCCTGACTTTTCCCATTCACAAAAAGTTCGGCACTGGGATAATCGGTATAACAATAAACCGGAGTCACCTGCCCTTCGCGGCCGGGCCATGTCCAGTGCGGTAACAAGTGAATAGTATGTTCCTTCTTGTTCCAATGGCTGCGATAGAGCCAATAGCGATCTTTGGGCAGTCCCGCAAGGTCAACGATGCCAAAGTAGCTGCTGCGGCTGGGCCAATAGTTGTCGTAGGGTGTGGGTTCGCCCAAATAGTCGTATCCCGTCCACACAAATTCGCCTATCGTCCACGGCAAGTCATCTTGCACACGCCAATCATCATCGGGCAGGTTGCTCCACCAGCAATACTCGGTGTCATAGCCTGAGCATTGCAGGTCGGGCCAAGCCTTATTGGTAGCGCAGGTGTCAGGAAACACATAGTGGCCACGGGTGCTCACGGTCGAAGCCGTTTCGCTGCCCAGCAAAAAACCTTGCGGCAGCTTGCTGAAAGTGTCTTCATAGCGATGCACACGGTAATTGTAGCTCGGCACATCAGCCACCTGCGCAAATCCGCAAGCCAACGCGCCATCGGGATTATCGATGCCACAGGTAACGGGGCGTGTGGGGTCAAGCTCGTGGCAAAGTTCTATCAGTTGTTTGTAACGCTCGGCTCCCTCGGGCTTCCATTGCTCAGGAATTTCGTTGCCCATGCTCCACATCACTATGCTGGGATGGTTGCGGTGATTCAAAATCAGATTCATCACATCTTGACTCCACCACTCGTCCCACAGGCGGTTATAGTCATTGCGGCCTTTGTGCTCGGCCCAAGCGTCGAAGCTCTCGGCCATCACCATCATGCCCAGCGAGTCGCACAGCTCCATTTGCCACGTGGAGGGCATGTTGTGCGAGGTGCGAATGGCATCGGCGCCCATGCTCTTCATCATCATGATTTGGCGAGCGAGTGCCGTGCGGTTCACGGCGGCACCCAGTGGCCCCAAGTCGTGATGCAGGCACACGCCTTTGATTTTTCGGGTCACACCGTTCAACTGGAATCCGTGCTCGCGGCTCACGCTCACCGTGCGCACTCCAAAGCGGTGTTGTTGCACATCGAGCAACCGCCCATCGGCACCCACGAGTTCCGTGCGAATGTGATACAGATGAGGTGTTTCGGGAGTCCACGGTTTGGGATTTTTGATGGTAAGGCGGCAATGAAAAGCTCCCGTGCCGTCGGGCGATGTGCGATACACGCCCATCAAAGCGTCGTCTTGGTCACGCAGGGTTATCAGGAGATGATATGGAATCCCATCAAACTCCGGATTGAGATATTCTAACGGCACTTGCACCTTGTGATGCACATTAATGAAAGCTTCATTTTCGTTCAGTGAAATCGTGTTCACAAAAAGTCCCCACTCATCAAGTTTGCACGCCGACTCGGTGGCTACCAGCGTCACCGGTCGGTAGAGGCCGCCACCGGGATACCAGCGGCTACTTTCTTCCAAGTTGTTGAGAGCCACCACCAGCTCATTGTCGCCTGCAGCCCGCAAATAAGGTGTCACATCCACACGAAAAGCATTGTAGCCATAAGCCCAGCGGCCGGCCAAGTGGCCATTCACATAGACGTGAGCGTCGGCCATAGCTCCATCAAACACCAGCTCCGCTTGGCGCATACCCTCGGGAACGGTGAGCGCGCGGCGATAGTATCCACGGCCTATCCATGGCAAAGCGCCCGAGCGGCCGGAGTGCTCGGTAGCCGTCTTCTCGCCATTCTGCTCTATGGCCACCACCTGCAAGTCCCATTTTTTATCAAACGGGCCACTGATGGCCCAGTCGTGAGGCACGGTCACATCGGCCCAATGCACAGAGTCACGCGAAAATTGCCAGCCATCAGTCAACACTTCTTGATGCCGGGCCGCTGCCCACGAGCCGGCACACAAGCCCATCACGGTCATCACAAGTAATAACAGTCGCTTCATTCCTCTTTACCTACTTTTTTAATGGTTACTTGGGTGGGGCTGGTGAATGCGTGGTCATCGCCACGAGGCAGCAAAAAGTCGATTTTTTTACGCATGCGTGCTCCCATTTTGTCTTTCACCACCCACTTGCCGTTAAGGCGCGGCACGCGGTCGCAAGTCACTTCTATGGTGTCGCCCAAGCTGAATCCGCTCCTGAAGAGGTCGGGCGAAAGAGCCACCCAGCGTATTTCATATCGCTTGAGTTTCGCATTGTCGATGCGGTCACCACTGGCCGTCACCCAGCCTGCCCCACCCATACCCGGGTGATATTTGGTGGCATTTACTGTGATGGTTTGTGCGTTCACTGCAAGTGCCAGCATGAAACACACAATAAAAATGGTTTGTCTTAGCATTATTTACAACAAATTAATTCAAGTTTGGGCAAAGATATGAAAAGTTTCCGTTAAAATATAATAATATCCGTTCATATCGTTGCATTTTATAGTATTTTTGTAATTCATTTTGATTTTTTGGGTCATACTGTGGCGTTTTCTCCTTATTTTGATGCCTTTTAAGGTGCCCCATTCTTTTTGTTAGTAACTATCACTCTCATTATGAAAAGACTACTCTTTCTCGTGATTGCTTCGCTCATGATTGCGGGCGGCATGCTGGCCCAAGACAAACTGAGTGCAGGCACACAAATGTTTCTCATGATGCGTGCAGAGCAAGCCGACGCATCGAGCAGTATTCACAAAGCACCTGCCGTCAAACCGGGAATGACATTGCGGGAACTTCCGGCTCATGGAGGCGGTTTCGCTCCTGTGAGCAGCATCGATGGCAACGACATGGTGGACGCGTTTATCCAAATCAACGGCAACTCCACCGCTGAGCTTGAAGCCTACGGAGTGATTGTTGAAACCAACTTTGGAGGACTCGTCACAGCAAAGATACCGGTGGATCGCATCGTTGAGGTTTCTCAACTCGATGCGGTGAAGCAGATCGACGTGTCGCGGCAGGCGCGGCTTTGCACCGACATTGCCTCCACCACCAGCAATGTGGACAAGGCGTGGGATGCCACCAGCCACGGGCTGTGTGAGAACTACACGGGAAAAGGCGTGGTAGTGGGTGTGATTGACACCGGCATCGACTTTCAGCATCGAGCCTTTAAGGACGACAACGGCAACTATCGCATCAAAGCCGTGTATATGCCCAATGCCACGTCGGCCAACGGTGGAACACGCGCCACGGTGAACGGCAGCACGCTATCGGGCTACCAATACACCACCGCCGACCAAATCGCCAACCTCACCTATGATGTGGCCTCGCAATCGCATGGCACCCACACCAGCACCACCGCCGCAGGCAGCACAGTGAAGGTTGACAACACGCGCACCTACACAGGCATGGCTCCCGAATCAGATGTGGTGCTCTGCGGCCTCGGCTCATCGCTGAGCTACACCGCCATTGCCAACTCGGCACGTTACATTGCCAATTATGCCGACCAAAACAAGCAGCCATGCGTGATCAGCATCAGTCTGGGCTCGCAAAGCGGCGCACACGACGGCACCGGCCAACTCCAGCAGGTGTATAACTCGGTGGCCGGTGAAGGCAAAATCATTTGTGTGGCCTCGTCGAACGACGGCAGCGACCACATCTACTTCAGCGGTTCGGCCACCAGCACGACACCGGCAGGTGTGCTGCTCGACTATCCGCTCTACTCCGACGTGACCGGCCCTTATACCTACTATTACAATTCCAGCTATTACTTTGGCTCCATGGTGTGGCCTCGCACCGCAGGCAGCACGCTGAGCTTCAAATTCTTGGTGGTGAACACAAGCACCAATAGCGTCGTGTACGAAACCAGCACCATCAGCCCCACCTCAACCACAGGCAGCACC
>JAFVCX010000128.1 GCA_017478855.1 Muribaculaceae bacterium
AGAGCGGTCACGTCCCACAAAAGCCATGCGGTAGTAGCGCAGGTTGTTGGCGTGCAATCCTTCAACCGCTTCGCCGTTGGGCTTGGTGTAGCCGTTAATCACGCGCTTGTTGCGCTCGTAGGTCACATTTTCGCAGATGCCATTCTCGTTGTTGGTCACCAAGATACACTTGCGCTTGCCGCCGTCCTCAACGTTCAACTGCATCACGGCGTGCATCGTTGTTCCGCTACCAGCGAAGAAATCGAGAATGGTGGAATTTTGGCAATTTCCAATACGCAATGCAAGCATAATTTGTTCTACAGCTTTTGGATAATCAAATGGGGTTGTGCCAAAAATATCTTTCAACGAACGTGTTCCATTGAAAGTTTCATCTTGCATTGATGTAAATTTTTTGGTTTCTACGCCATCTTCAGGCTCAAAGATTTTCTCATAAGGCACCCACTTGCCCCATTGATTTTTTTGAAATTCTACTCGACCATCTTCGATGATTCTTGCAAGGGTGCTGGTGCCGTGGCGCCAGCGCCCTTGAATTTCAAGAAATTCAAGGGCGCTGTCCCTCGATTCCGAATAAATTGTTGGATAAATATCAGTACCATCTGGAGCTTTTATTGCATAGTACAGATTAGGTCTATTTTCTCGTAAGCTGTTTGACCCCCATTTTCTCAATAATTGGGTTTTGTATCTTCGGTTCTTGATTTCGTCATATTTTGGATAATTGCCACTTTCCTTAACCTCTCGCCCAACAATAAACTGTTCACTTGACTTGGCAAAGACATACATATATTCATGAGTTATAGCTATATGCTTGCTATCTTGTCTACCACCAACGCGTTTTATCGGCATCAACGCAATAAAGTTTTGTTGTCCGAAGATGTCGTCGCAGAGGAGTTTGAGGTTGGCTTGCTCGTTGTCGTCGATAGAGATGAAGATCACGCCGCGGTCGCTGAGGAGTTTCTTGGCGATACGCAGGCGTTTGTTCATAAACGACAGCCATTTGCTGTGGCGATAGTCGTCTTCTGAATCTACAAATGAGTCGTTGTAGATAAAGTCCTTGTTACCGGTGTTGTACGGTGGGTCGATGTAGATAACGTCGATTTTCCCGGCGTGGGTGTAGGCGAGAGCCGTCAAGGCTTCGAGGTTATCGCCCTCGATGAGGACATGATTGGGGGCATCTTTGCCGCCATCAGTGAGGCGTTTGGTTTCGTCCTCCACGAGTACCGGCAACTCGTCGCGCAGCCGCTCCTCTACGTCCTCGCGGTGGTTTTCCCACACGAGGCCATAGGTTTTGTTGGTGCGCAACAGCTCCAGCAAGTCGCCACGCTCATCATCAGTGAGCCCTTGCAGGGTCTTGATGCGCTCTGTCAGTTGGGTTCTCCGTTCGGCTTTCATCAGTATAGTGGCACAAATGTTGGTGGCATCGTGGCTCACTGATGATGCCCATAAAAAACAAGAAGCGTGAGAGCCCTATATTGTTGCCCGTCCCGCAAGTAGAGGCCTTCCACAGCCGTGCCGCCGGTACGTGCAACGAAGACCTCACGCAAGTATATAGCCCCAAACCCCACGCCACCGGTGACGATGGCATGAGGCAGGCGCATTATACACCTTGTGAGCGTCTATCGTTACTTTATCCTCAGGCGGCAGTAAAAAAAGTGGAAGTTTCTACTTGCCAAAGAACAAAGCGCAATAAACGCTTATGATAAAATGTTATTCTCTCGCGATGCCGAACGCGTCGGCGAGCAAGAATGTGCACTTGAGATTTGTTTCACCGCCTCTCAACCGCCCTGCAAAGTTAGTGCAAGGTGAGCGCAAATGCAAATTTATTTGCGATTTGCCGAACCGAAGCCTCATTTGGGCGTTAGCCAACATGAGTGTAAACCGAACACAATACAAAATAAACTCGTTTGTTTTTGTTGTTGAGGTGCCGCCTAATTCATCTAACATGAATGCAAGGTGGAGCGCAAATGCAAATTGACGTGTACGCGCCGGCCTGCCACGGTGCCGGCAGCGTTAAAGGTGGTGAAAATGTTGGCTATGACAAGAAATTGTGGTAGCTTTGCACGTTAATTGACAAATGTGTATCTATCGATGAAGAAAATAGCACTCTTATTGCTGGCTGTGGTGGCGACGCTCTCGCCGGTGATGGTTTGGGGACAAACCGAAACTCGCTGGGGCGTAACTGCCGGCGCTACCTATAATCAGATTCATTTCAAGCAAAGCGACATCTTGGATGTGGACAGAGGTTTCGGCCCCTCGGTGGGTGTGACGGGCGAAATGAATATTCCGGGCTTGGGATTCTCGGTGGACGGTTCGCTGCTCTACACCATGCGCAGCAGTAAGATTCATTATGGCGACAAGCTGGCTTGGTCGTCGAGAGGGCTGGGCAGTGAGATCTGCCGGCTCCACTATTTGGACGTGCCCCTTCATCTCAAACTCAAATGGCACAAGATGAATGGCTTTGAGGATACGCTCATGCCCATGGTCTTTGTGGGGCCTTCTTTTTCGTTTTTGGTGGGCAAGAATCTCACTGAGGTGAACAGTTATCGCCCCGTGAGTGTGATGCTTCATTTCGGACTGGGGGTGGAACTGTATCGCCGCGTGCAGGTGTCGGCCGGCTATGCGTTTAACATAGGCGAAACGCTGCGCACCCGCGTGCTGGATGAGAATATCGCCAAAAATAGGTGCTGGAATGTATCGGCTACATACTTTTTTAAGTAAAAAATTGATATAGAAATTAACTTTCAGTAATTTGTGTTGCGATGCAATGAATAACAATGCGTAATTTTGCGGCATAACACTCTAACTGAAGTTGATTCAATGTTATTGAGAGCCATTCATCGTGATGATGCGTGGCCTCTTCTTTTTATTTGCGGCGGCGGAATGATTGCCGAAGTGAATTATATTTGCTAAATTTGCAAAAAACTACAAATACCGCTAATAATAAACTATGAGAAGAATCCTAACGCTCGCTGCCGCGGCCATGTGGGCCTGCACGGCGGCATGGGCCTGCACCAGCATCATCGTGGGCAAGAATGCCAGCGCCGATGGCTCGGTCATGTGTACCTATAACGCCGACTCGTTTGGCACGTTTCGCAACCTGACCTATTTGCCGGCCGGCCGGCATGCAAAGGGTGAGATGCGGCAAATCATTGATAGAGACAGCCGTGTGCACCATGGCGAGATACCTGAAGCCGAAGAAACTTATAGCGTGATAGGCAACATCAACGAGTGGCAGGTCACCATAGGCGAAACCACCTATGGCGGCCGGCCGGAGCTGAAAGACACCACGGGCCTGATTGACTATGGCACGCTCATGGACTTGGCATTGCAACGCGCCAAGACCGCCCGCGAGGCCATTCAGGTGATGACCACATTGGCCGAGAAGTATGGCTATTGCAGCACGGGCGAGGTGTTCAGCATCTGCGACCCCAACGAGGCGTGGATCATGGAGATGGTGGGCTGCGGTGCCGGCAGCAAGGCGGTGGCATGGGTGGCCGTGCGCATCCCCGACGATGCCGTGTGTGCCCACGCTAACCAGAGCCGCATTCGCACTTTCAACCAAAAGGACAAGAAGAACGTGCTCTTCTCGAAAAACTGCATCACTTTTGCCCGCCAAAAGGGCTGGTTTAGCGGCAAGGATGCCGACTTCAGCTTTTATGACGCCTATGCGGTGGACAACTTCCGCGCGCGCCGCATTTGCGAAGCGCGAGTGTGGAGCGTTTTTCGCCGCTATGAGGAGGGCTTCGGAGAGAAATATCTGCCATTCATTTTGGGCAATGACCTATCCACCCCACCCATGCCGCTGTGGATCGTGCCCAACCGCAAACTCACCGTGGCCGATGTGCAGGAGGCGTTGCGCGACCACTATGAGGGCACTCCGCTCGACATGACCAACGACCCCGGGCAGGGCCTGTATGAGTCGCCCTATCGTCCCACGCCGCTCTATTATGAGGTGGATGGCAAGAGCTACTTCAATGAGCGGCCCATCGCCACGCAGCAAACGGCATTCACATGGATTGCCCAAATGCGCTCGTGGCTGCCACGCCAAGTGGGTGGCTTGCTGTGGTGGGGCAACGACGACGGCAACATGGTGGCCTACACCCCCATTTATTGCGCCAATACCCGCCAGCCCAAGTGCTACAACACTCCGGGTGCCGATTGCGTGACCTTTAGCCGCGACAACGCCTACTGGGTGTGCAACTGGGTGGCCAACATGGTGTATCCGCGCTACAGTCTGCTTTTCCCCTCGCTCAAGGCCGTGCGCGACTCGCTCGACAATTCTTACCGTGCCGCGCAGCCGGCTATTGAGGCGCAAGCCGTGCAGCTGTGCCGGCAAAACGAGCAAGAAGCCGTTAGATTCCTTACCGATTACAGCTGCCGGAAAGGCGACGAGATGATTGCACGCTGGAATCAGCTGGCCGAATATCTCATCGTGAAATATAATGATATGGTGGTGCGCACCGAGGAAAACGGCAAGTTTAAGCGCACCGAAACGGGTTTTAAGCCCATCATAGAAAAGCCGGGCATCCCATTTAGCACGGCTCGCCGCATTGCCCGTGAGGCCGGCGACCGGCTCGCTTCGCCCACCGAATAAATAGTAATGTTTTTCATGTGAAGTTTTAGGGGCTTGAGCGATTGCCGCTCAAGCCCCTAAGCATTACTTCCTTTTTGAGAGTATTACCATGCGAACATGGGATAATCCTTCATGATGTCGTTCACTTTGGCGCGAACGGTGGAGATAACCTTCTCATCTTCAGGTGCATGCAGCACGGTGTCGATAAGCTCCACGATTTCGCCCATCAAATCTTCTTTTGCGCCACGAGTGGTGATGGCCGGTGTGCCCAGACGCAAACCTGAGGTCTGGAAGGCCGAGCGGTCGTCGAAAGGCACCATGTTCTTATTGGCGGTGATGTCGGCAGCCACCAGTGCTTGCTCGGCCACCTTGCCGGTGAGTTCGGGGAACTTGGTGCGCAAGTCCACGAGCATGCTGTGGTTGTCGGTGCCACCGGTGCAAATCTTGTAACCATTGTCGATGAGGGCTTGCGCCATTACTTGCGCATTTTTGCGCACTTGCAGCTGGTATTCTTTGAAAGAGGGCTGCAAAGCCTCGCCAAAGGCCACGGCTTTGGCCGCGATCACGTGCTCGAGCGGTCCGCCCTGCACGCCGGGGAACACAGCCGAGTCGAGCAGCGACGACATCTTGCGAATCACACCTTTCTTGGTGGCCTTGCCCCACGGGTTGTCAAAGTCCTTGCCCAGCAAGATGATGCCGCCACGCGGGCCGCGCAAGGTCTTGTGGGTGGTTGATGTCACGATATGAGCGTAACGCAGCGGGTTGTCGAGCAGACCGGCGGCGATGAGGCCGGCGGGGTGAGCCATGTCAATCATGAGCAGGGCACCCACCTTATCGGCGATGGCACGCATGCGGGCATAGTCCCACTCGCGGCTATATGCGCTTGCGCCACCCACGATGAGTTTGGGCTGTTCGCGCAGAGCCACTTCTTCCATCTGGTCGTAGTCCACGAGGTTGGTTTCGGGATCCACGTTGTATTCGCATTGGTGGAACACGAGTCCGGAAAAGTTCACCGGGCTTCCGTGCGACAGATGTCCGCCATGAGCAAGGTTCAGGCCCATGAACTTGTCGCCGGGTTTGAGGCAGGCCATAAACACAGCCATATTGGCCTGTGCGCCCGAGTGCGGCTGCACATTGGCATATTCTGCGCCAAACAGGGCTTTGATGCGTTCGATGGCCAGATTCTCGGCCTCATCCACACACTGGCAACCGCCATAATAGCGGTGGCCGGGGTAGCCCTCGGCATATTTGTTGGTCAGGCAACTTCCCATGGCTTGCATCACCTGCTCGCTCACGAAGTTTTCGCTTGCAATCAGTTCAATGCCATGCAGTTGACGCTGATGCTCCTTCTCAATGATGTTAAACAGAACTTGGTCTTTTTCCATGATTTTTGTTATGTTAGTTATTAAAGGTCCAAAAATTTGTGGGCAAAGTTACGGTAAAACGAGCGAAAAGCCAAATTTATTTGAGCTTTTCCGAGTGCGAGTAACTTCGGCTCAGCCACTGAATCATGGGCACTCACTTGCGGCGCACCGTCCAGCCGAAATGGCCCAGCGGCTCGCCCAACG
Source organism: Muribaculaceae bacterium (assembly GCA_017478855.1). Classification (GTDB taxonomy): domain Bacteria; phylum Bacteroidota; class Bacteroidia; order Bacteroidales; family Muribaculaceae; genus Sodaliphilus. The sequence goes on from JAFVCX010000128.1 coordinate 6,139, forward strand.
TGTAGTACTGCCCGTGGCAATAGGTGATGAGGTCGGCCTTTTTCAAGTCGAGCGCACCGGTGTCGGGGTCGATAAAACTGTCTTCAGCAATCACATTCATGACCTCGGCGATGAACATGTCGTGCGTGCCCAGACGCATGATGTCGCGCACCCGGCACTCAATGCTCAAAGGCGCTTCCTCGATGTAGGGGGAAACTACTGTGATGCCTTTCACGGGGGTGAGCCCCATCTCTTGCCACTTGTTGCAGTCGCGTCCGCTGCGCACACCGCACCAGTCGGCAGCGCGGGCAAGGGCGCGATTGGTGATGTTGAGCGTGAAAGCCATGTCGCGCTCGATGAGGTGGTGACTGTGCCGCTCGGGGCGGATTGACACATAGCACATGGCAGGGTCACTGCAAATGGTGCCGGTCCATGCGGCGGTGAGCATGTTATAGTCGTCGGGAGAAGCACCACAGCTCACCAAGAGGGCAGGCAGAGGATAAATCATGGTGCCTGGTCGCCAGCACTGCTTCATTTCAGTGTGATTTCGTCGTGCGACACCGTGTGCTCGCAGAAGTGGCAGCGCAGCACGGTGTTGTCGCGATCCACCACATGGAAGCGTGTGCGCATGGGTTCATTATTGGTGATGCACTGCGGGTTATTGCACTGCACGATATCGATAAGCTCGTCGGGCAAAGTGACAGGGTGCTTATCCACCACGGCATAATCGCGAATGATGTTGATCACAGCATTAGGGGCAATCACAGCGATGCGGTTGAGCACATGCTCGGGAAAAGTCATGTCGGCCACCTTGATGATGCCTTTGGTGCCCATGCGCCGGCTGTCTAGATTATAACCTATTGTTACGCTCACATTCAAGTCTTTCAGCCCCAATAGGTTCACGACCTTAAACACCGATTTGGAGGGGATGTGGTCGATAACCGTGCCGTTTTCCAAAGCCGCCACGGCGAGCTCTTTTTTATTGTTGAGTTTCATGATGGTGCGTTTTGAATTAAAGGAGTGGGTCAATGCCAAGAGCACGGCAAATGATGGCTTGGCGGGCATACAGGCCGTTGCGAGCCTGTTCAAAATAGTAGGCTTGCGGCGTGTCGTCCACATCTTGGCTTATCTCGGTGATGCGTGGCAGCGGATGCAGCACTTTCAGGTTGGGACGGCATCCTTGCAGCATGGCGGCATGCAGGTTGTAGAGGTTTTTCACTCGCTCATACTCCATGATGTCGCTGAAACGCTCGCGCTGCACGCGGGTCATATAGAGGATGTCGGTCTGATTGATGATTTCCTCACTAAAGTCGCGCGTTTCCTGATAGGCAATGCCTTTTCCCCGGCAGAATTGCTTGTATTGTTCGGGCATCTTCAGTTCATCGCAAGCCACGAAGTTAAAGGTGGGGTTGAAGTAGTGCATGGCCTCCAGCAGTGAATGCACGGTGCGCCCATATTTCAAGTCGCCCACCATGGTGATGGTGAGGTCGGTGAGCCGTCCTTGCGTCTTGTAGATGCTGTAGAGGTCGAGCATCGTTTGCGACGGATGTTGGTTGGCGCCGTCACCGGCGTTGATGATGGGGATGGGGGCAATCTCGCTGGCGTAGCGTGCCGCTCCCTCCAAATAGTGACGCATCACAATCAGGTCGGCATAGTTGCTCACCATCATGATGGTGTCTTTCAGCGTTTCGCCCTTTGACTGGCTGCTGGTTTTTGCGTCACTGAAACCAATCACGCGCCCTCCCAAACGGTTGACTGCCGTTTCAAAGCTGAGGCGCGTGCGGGTTGACGGTTCGAAAAACAGGGTGGCCACCACTTTCCCTTGTAGCAGGTGGCTGTTAGGATTTTGTTCAAAATATTGCGCGCGTTGCAGCAGCGCAAGGATTTCATCCTTATTCAAGTCAGAAATCGAAATCAAGCTTTTATTGTCCATAAGCATGGGTTGTGAAATGCAACACAAAGGTAACAAAAATCTGCATATCCGTCAACATTTTTCTCACTTTGGTGACTCTTGAGATGAAATTGCGATATGAAGTTTGTTTCGTTCAAGAAAATTTCTTAAATTTGCACAAACCATTCAATTCTCATTTGCGATATGAAACGCCACTTGTCTTTTTTAGTCTGCCTATTGATAGGATGTGCCCCGATGGTTGCCCAAAACGGTTTAGTGCCTATTCGTGGGTCACTCGATGATAAAATATCCCAGTTGTATGATGCCGCTCTGAAATCGTCGCTTCTTGGCGGCAATTGGCAGCTGGCTTATAAAGTGCTGCCCTCGTTCACACCCGAATATGCGTTGGTGTGCAACGTGACCGAGAAAAAACTCACGCTGCGAGAGGCTGATGAGCAGATCTATGAGATCCAATTGTATTACGGCACTACGCAGATCGACACCTCAAAAATAAAGGTGTCGAAATATGAAATGATAGTTGACGAAAGTTTGGTTCAGGCGTTAGACAGCCTGTTATCTCATGTGACCAAAACTTCATCGGATAGAAACAAGACCATAGGTGGTTTTGATGGAGTGAGCTATTATTTCTTTAGCCGAAACTATTCGGGAGAATGTTGGTCGCCCAGCAGCGGTTCTTATGCGCACAGACTGGTGACCTTTATGGATGCCGTGTGCAGCATGGTCAAGCAAGGCGATGCCTCCCAAGAAAGTGCGCTCACAGAGCAGGCACGCACACTGCAGGAGTCGGCCTTGTTGCTGAATAAAGCGTCAGGAACGGCCAAAAAACGACAGGGCAAGCGGGCGAAACGTCGCCGCTAAAACCGTTCTTCATTTTTCCGAGCAACGAGCTGCACCCTAACTTACATTAATTATTTTTTTAAGAATATGCCCGACATGGCTGCCTTGTCGAGCGGCGACACGTCAACGAGGCTGAGCCGCTTGACCATGTGGAGCGTGCCTTGCTTGTAGGCCTTGAAATGGTCGGTGGCAAGATGGGCTTGATAGGCAGCAGCGTTGCGATAGATTTCCACAATGCGAATCAGATTGGGCGACTCTTTCACCTGCATGGGGAAGATGCACACCACGCCCGGCTCTTTCTCCACCGAGGTGCCACCCACCGCTGTGGCGGCTTGCAGATAGTCCTGCAAATATTGCTCATGCACCTCAACCTCGGCGATGCGCACTATCAGCTCATCGTCATTGGCGACAGCAGGCATTGGCTCGTCGGTTCGGTCGCCAAACAAATATCGTGCGTTTTCGCTCAAGAACATTTCCCGATAGGGTGCCAGTTGCGGGTCATCGGTGAGATATTGCCGCATCCGTTCCAGTTGGGCAACCAGCACACCGGCATTGGCATAAGGATAATCGGAGCCATAGAGAATGTGTGTGGGTTCGGTCATAGTGAGCATCATCTTTATCGCTTGGGGAGAGTGTGAGCCGGCGAGGTCGTAGTAGAAAGCCGCCAAGTTCTTTTCCCAATCAATCTCGCCCACCAGTCCGTTGGCTTTCATTACGGGGTGGAGCGACTTCATGCGCGGAATGGCGAGCGGAAGAAACGCGCCGCAATGCGGCACCACAAACTTGATGTTAGGATATCGGGCAGGAATGTCGCGTGTAATCATATTGGCGACGGCACGTGTGGTTTCGCTGAGGTATTCCTGCATGGCGAGCGGTGTTTGGCGCATC
>JAFVCX010000129.1 GCA_017478855.1 Muribaculaceae bacterium
ACCCTCTTTGTGGGAGGCCCCGTTTGGTGGGGCACATGGCCACAGGTCATGTTCACGTTCTACTCGAAATATGACCTCAATGGCAAGACTCTTATACCGTTTACCACCCATGAGGGCAGTGGTCTTGGCCGTTGTGTGGCCGACCTGAAAAAGTCTTATCCTGAGGCCACCGTCACAGGCGAGTTCTCTATGGATGGCCACGACGTGCGCGAGGGCAAAGACCGTGTGGAGAAATGGCTCAAAAAGATAGGTTTTTAATGCAAGTGAGAGAAATAAACAAGAACCCTTTTAACAATTAATATCAGTTATGCAAAACTTCGATTATATGACTCCCACTCGGCTCATTTTCGGAAAAGAGTCGATTGAAAAATTGCCGGAAGTGATGCGCCCTCTCGGCAAGCGCGTATTGCTCACCTATGGCGGTGGCAGCATTAAGAAAATGGGTCTTTACGACCGCGTGAAAGAACTCTTGGCCGGCTTCGAGGTTCTGGAGCTTTCGGGCATCCAGCCCAACCCCAAATATGACCCCAGTGTGCTTGAAGGTGTGCGCATTTGCAAGGAGGAGCAAGTGGACGTGATTCTGGCCGTGGGCGGCGGCAGCGTGCTCGATTGCTCGAAAGCCATTGCCGCCGGAGCCAAGTATGATGGTGACCCATGGGATCTCATCACATATAAGGTGAAAGCGCAGGCCGCTTTGCCCATCGTGGATGTCCTGACGCTGGCCGCCACAGGCAGTGAATATGATTGCGGCGGCGTGATTTCACGCACCGAAACCAACGACAAGGTGGGCTACATGGATCCGCTGCTCTTCCCGGTGTGTTCTATCCTTGACCCGGTATACACTTTTTCTGTGTCGAAAAAACAGACAGCCGCAGGATGTGCCGATGCGATGAACCATGTGATGGAGCAATATTTCACGGCCGATACCACGTTGCTCAACGATGGCATTTGCGAGGCCGAACTTCGCAGCCTCATGACGAATGCCCGCAAATGTTTGGACAACCCCGAAGATTATACCGCCCGTGCCGAGATGATGCTGTGTTGCACCTACGGATGCAATGGCATCCTGTCGCTGGGCAACAGCTACAGTGGCTGGCCCTGCCACGCCATTGAGCATGCGTTGAGTGCCTATTATGATATCACCCACGGTGAGGGCCTTGCCATAATCACGCCCCGCTGGATGCGCCATATCTTGAGCGATCGCACACTAGATCGTTTTGTGAAATATGGTATCAACGTCTTTGGCATCGACGCTTCGCTACCCAAGCAGCAGATAGCTGAGCGGGCTATCGATGAAACCTATCGTTTCTTTGAAAGCATCAATATTCCGATGCACTTGCGTGATGTGGGCATTGATGACAGCCGCATTGACGAGATGGCTCACCATATCGCTGTGAACGAGGGTTTGGAAAACGCTTACGTGCCTCTCTTGGAGCAGGACATTAAGGAAATTTTATTAGCAAGCCTATAAAAGACTATGAAGATGGAAACAATAAAATTATCAAACGGCATTGAAATGCCACTTCTGGGCTACGGTGTCTTTCAGGTGAATCCACAAGAATGCGAACGATGCGTCAGTGATGCCCTCTCGGTGGGTTATAGACTCATCGACACCGCTCAGGCTTATTTCAATGAAGAGGGTGTGGGCGCAGCAATGGCGAAGTCGGGCATCAAACGCGAGGATATATTTCTCGTCACTAAAGTGTGGATTAGCAACGCCGGTGAGGAGAAAGCGGCACGGTCGATCGACGAGAGCCTGCGCAAGTTGCAAACCGACTACATTGACTTGCTGCTCATCCATCAAGCCTACGGCGACGTGTTCGGCTCGTGGCGTGCGATGGAAAAGGCTTATCGCGACGGCAAGGTGAGAGCCATCGGAGTGTCGAATTTTCAAGAGGCGCGTTTCTTTGATTTCGCTCACTATGTCGATGTGAAACCCATGGTGAACCAACTGCAGTGCAATGCCCTCATTCAGCAACGCAGCATCGAGCCGCTGCTGAACGACTTCGGTACACGCATGATGGCTTGGGGTCCGCTGGGCGGACAAGGAGTGGAAGGTGTGGTGAAGAGCGAGCTGCTCGCCACCATAGGCCAAAAATATGGTAAATCGGCGGCTCAAGTGGCCCTTCGCTGGCTCACGCAGCGAGGCATCGTGGCCATACCCAAATCCACCCACAAAGAGCGCATGGAGCAGAACCTCAATATTTTCGATTTCAAGCTGACCGACGATGAAATGCAGCAGATACTGACGCTCAACCAGCATGATGCCGGAACGGTTAATTTCAGTGACGTGCAGTTTGTGAAATACCTTTTGGAAACCTACGGATAATGATTATGAAGAAGGAAGTGTCGGTCTTGGTAGGTGCGGGCAGCATCGGGCAGGCCATCATTCGCCGCGTGTCGGCAGGCAAACATGTGGTGCTGGCCGATTATAACGAGGAAAATGCCCGGCGTGCGGCAAAGACGCTGGAAGATGCAGGCTTTGAATGCTCTGCTGTCGGGTGTGACCTTGGCTCAAAAGAGGATATTTTGCGGCTGGTGAAGTTCGCTGTCGGCAAAGGCGAAGTGAAGAATCTGGTGAATGCCGCTGGCGTGTCGCCTTCACAGGCACCCGTGGAGGAAATTCTGCGGGTTGACCTCTATGGCACCAGTGTGCTGCTGGAGGAGTTTGGTAAGGTGATTGCCGAGGGTGGCTCGGGCGTGATTATCTCATCGCAGAGCGGGCATCGCCTGCCCGCCCTGCCGCAAGAGCAAAATGAGGCACTGGCCACGGCACCCGTGGACGAATTGCTGGAATTGCCTTTTTTGAAGGAAATCGACGATACGTTGAAGGCCTATCAATACTCCAAACGTTGCAATGTGCTTCGCGTGATGTATGAGGCTACTCGTTGGGGGTGTCGCGGCGCTACCATCAATAGCATTTCTCCCGGCATTATCACACTCCATTGGCCAACGACGAGCTGCACGGGCCGCGCAAAGAGGGCTATCTGCGCATGATTGAGGGCATGCCGGCCCGCCGAGCCGGAACACCTGATGAGGTGGGCGATTTGGCAGAGTTTCTCATGTCGAGCCGGGGCCGCTTCATCAGCGGTGCCGATCTGTTGATTGACGGTGGTTGCACAGCCTCTTATTGGTATGGCGATTTGCAGTATCTGAAAACGACTCATTGATGAGCAAGGTTCTATTGATTAACGGAAGCCCTCACGCCCACGGCTGCACTTTTACCGCACTCGAAGTGGTGGCAAAACAGCTGGAGAGTGAGGGCATACAAACCGAAATAGTCCATGTGGGGCATAAGAACATTCGGGGCTGCATCGGGTGTTATAAGTGCCGGACGTTGGGACGGTGTGTGTTCAATGATGACGTGGTGAACACGTTGGCTCAAAAGTTTGAGGAGGCCGATGGACTGGTTGTGGGATCGCCGGTGTATTTCGCAGGGCCGAGCGGAACACTCATCAGTCTGCTCAACCGCTTGTTCTATTCCACCTCATTTCCTAAGCGGTTTAAGGTGGGTGCCGCGGTGGCCTCTGCCCGACGAACTGGCACGGGCAACACGCTCGACCAATTAAACAAATATTTCTTGCATGGCGAAATGCCTATCGCCTCCAGCCGCTATTGGAACGAGGTGCATGGAAACACGCCCGAAGAAGTGATGAAAGATGAAGAAGGACTACAAATCATGCGTGTGTTGGGTCGCAACCTGGCTTTTCTTATTCGTGCCATTAGCGGCGAGCGCGAACGGGGCAAACTGCCAGAAACCGAACCACGGCGCATCGCCACCAATTTTATCCGTTGAAATCATGGACGACCGGCAGCAAATAGAGCAACTTTATAAACAGATGTACAAGGCGATGATAGCAAAAGATATCGCCGCTCTCGACGCAATCCTTGATGATGAGTCCGTCTTGATACACATGACGGGAGTGAAGCAGCGCAAACGAGACTATCTGCGTGAGATTCAGAACGGGACACTCAACTACTATGCTGTGGAGGATGACGAAATCATCGTGATTGTGAATGGCGATCAGGCAGAGATGACGGGTCGCAGCCGAGTGAATGCCGCCGTTTATGGCGGCGGCCGTTACACATGGCGCTTGCAGATGCAGTCTAAACTCATCAAAAAAGCCGGCCGCTGGCTCTTCACGGAACAACGCGCCTCCACCTATTAATTCTCGAATGCGACATGCCGCCTGTGGTGAATAGGCGGCATGTCTTGGGTTGTCAATCCACGCTCCCGCGCGGGGAGCGACG
>JAFVCX010000130.1 GCA_017478855.1 Muribaculaceae bacterium
ATATATCTTGGGAACGGCTCATTTTCATGGGCATGACTTCGAGGTGACCCCGGCCACGCTCATCCCCAGACCCGAAACCGAGCAATTGGTTGACTTGGTTGTGGACGAGAACCTCGACCGACCCGACTTGAGGGTGCTTGATTTGGGCACCGGCAGTGGCTGCATTGCCATCTCACTGGCGCGAGCCTTGAAATTTGCCCAAGTGGTGGGGGTGGATGTGAGTGCTGCCGCACTTGCTGTGGCGCGCCGCAACGCCGGCCGCTTGAAGGCAAATGTGCAATGGGTGGAGGCTGATATGCTGGCCATGCCGAGTGACATGAAAAAAACTTTCGACATCATCGTGAGCAATCCACCTTACGTCACACAAAGTGAGCGTGCCGCTATAGAGCCTAATGTGTTGCAATATGAGCCTCATCAAGCCTTGTTTGTCCCCGACGATAACCCGCTGCTGTTCTATCGTGCCATAGCGGGCTATGCCGCTGCCGCACTTGTGCAAGGGGGCAGACTTTATTTTGAGATTAACCAAGCGATGGGAGAAGCCGTCAGAACATTGTTGGTTGATGACGGTTTTGCTGAGGTGACCATCTTGAAAGATTCGTTTGGCAATAACCGCTTTGCCACCGCTACTCACCGATAATGGCAGCGAAAAAAGTTCACTGCTTGGCAATGAGAATTTCCACGGCCTTATCAAGCATAGTGTCGTGACCGCGTGCCACGTCGGCATCGAGCAGGTCAATCCGCATATCGGGTGCTGTGCCAAATTCGCTGATTTCGCCATCGGGGCCAGCAATGGGGCAAGATGAGAACCGCACGCGCCAGCCGTTGGGCAGCTCGCTTGTGAAGGGCAGCCCGCTGCCGCCACCCGTGGTGTCGCCCACCACGGTAACCTGTGGCAATGATTTCATGATGGCCACAAAGTTGTTGGTCGCGCTGAAGGAGCCCCGGTTGGCCAATACCACCACCGGTTTCAGATAATGCACATGATTTTTGGTCGGTTCAAAATAATACAGATAGGGTTTCGAGAAATCATTATGCCCTTTGCCGCGTTTGTGGCTGATGCTACCGGCCAGTGTGCGTTCACCAATGAAGCGGCTCACAAGCGTTTCAACGTTGGTAAGATAACCTCCACCATTGCTGCGCACATCAATGATGAGCCCGTCGCAAGCTGCAAGATACGACAGCACGTGGTCGAGGTTGCCTTCTCCTATCCCGCTCGTGAAATTGGCATAACGCATATAGCCTATGTTGTTTTCTAAAACATAATAGGTGATGCCCGACGTTTGCCGATAATCGAAATGCAGATAATTTTCATTTACAAGCCGTTCATTGTAGTTTTCGGGATACTGTTCCCATATCCAGTAGCGCGACACATCGTGCGTGGCAATGAGATTGGTGTGCCCGTCGCGCAACTCTTTCAGCATGTCGCCGCACAGGTCAAAGAGTTCTTGTGAGGTCATGTTGGATGTGAGTTGCGCGCGATAACGCGCACCCACTTCATCCCAATCCACGTCTTTGTAGTCGAAGAAGCTGTAGTGCTCGTCCATGATAGTCCATAGCGCATCAAAGTTTCCTTGCGCGTTATTGGGCCACTCGGGCTCGTCGTGACAGGCCGTGAGCAGTAGCAGGAGGCAAGAAGCAAGTAACAAATATCTTGACATACAACTTTAATTACGAATAAAATGATTCTGTTTTTTGTCTAATTCATTCTCTTTCAAAAGAGAAGCTAAAAAAAAAGGAGAACTTCTGTCCATCAAGGCGTGCCGGCGCAGGTCGGTTCCTCTTCTTTCCCAAAAGATGAGGGAAGAGGCTAATAGACTGATTTGACAGGAGCTTTGTCATTGTAGTGTGGGCCCCTCGTGAAAAACTCACCGCCGATACCAATTACGAAGCTATGGGTAGTGATGTGGGTGTTCAGGTGGTTGACCCACGATCGCTCCAAACGATTGCGGTAGCCAATGCGCAAAATGGTTCCGCCCAGCCGCAGGTCGGCACAAAGACTTTGCGTTAGGTCAAAGCGGTTGCCCCACCAGCCACAATGCGCCAAATGCTTGTGGTTGCCCAAGTAGATTTCGTAGTAGCTTTCGTCGTATTCGGGCGAGAAAAATACGCCCACGATGGGCAACGCGGCGTTATAACGAAAACTTAAAGGTTTCGCGCCCCAATGGGTTTTCCAAATGGCCATGCCTTGTGCTCCCACTGCCCAGTGAGCTTTGACGCTCACCACATTGTTGCTGTTGGCTCCGTTATAGATGCCGCCGCCTCGCAGTTGCGTCATGGGGCCAACCATGAGCTGCAGGTTGGGGTGAAACAGGCCCTCCCAGCGGCGCATCATGCCAAAACGCGCCTGCAGGGTGGCATCGTGCATCGTGTTGTTTTTTGCGGCATTGCGAGCGGGATTGTATTCTATATCCACAGCCAACTGTCGAAGCCATGCCGAGGGCGCAAATTTGGTAACTTGCGAGTGCTCGTAGCCCAGCCTTACGCCTACTCCCCGGTAGGTGATGGGCGTAAGGTAGGTGTCGAGTACATGGGCACGCCCCACATCAAACATAAACATTGACAAAACCGGGCGTACCACTTCGGTAGAGTCGGTAGCCGCGGCCGTATTCCACAAAGCACAACCGAGAATGGCGGCCAAAACTCTATGTCGTAGTCTGATGGTCATCGTCTAAATCGTCAAAGAGGCGGCGTTGCCCCGTGAGCTGATCCAGCACTTGCGCTTGGCTCACTTGGTCTTCATCGGCCAACTTGGGTTGGGGTGCGGTTTCAGCTTCGCCGTCGGCCTCTTCGGGCATTTCACGAGGCTCAATCTCGGTCACCGACTCAATGGCATAATTGCTGATGCGTTTTCCTTTGGCCTTGAAACTCTTGGCACCGATGTATTCCTCGGCATCGATGATGAGTGGCTCGCGCTCGGCATCAGCACCACCAAATTGCACCTCGAAACGTGCGTATGGCTCATCGGTGAGATGCAGCAGCCGCGAGTTGGGATTGTCGCCTATCATGCGTTGGCGTTTATTGCTGTCCTCAAGGGTGCAACGCTTAATATAGAGATAACCTTGATCGGCATCGTCCACAATGGCGGTCCACACCTTTCCTTCTTCATATTTCTCGATGCGCAAGATGCCCTCTTCATAGTGATTGGTGGCCTCGGCAGTGGTGGTGTAGAATTCGCCCGTCTTCATAATGACCAGAATGCGATCGTCGCCACCAAAAAGGCCGAGGCTTCGCCCATGTCCCTCATAGTTGATGCGCAAAATGTCGGCATCAAACCACACTTCCCGGTCGCCCAGTGTGCTGGCTCCACGCTCTTTGAGTGTGATGCGGTGAATTTCGTTCTTGGTGACCATGTTGCCACGTGCCGTTTTGCCCTTGATAGCAAGTTTGCTCAAGTCCACGTCAAATTGCAACACTTTCAGCCGGAATTTTGGCTTGAGTGTCACACGCAGCACTTCGGCTTCACCATTGGGATTGGCCGTGAACCAAATCACTTTGCTGCCCGGTGTGCCTTGTGTGATATTATACTCCTTGTCGCGAGTGATGCCCGTCACGGCAAAGCGTTTCATATACACTGTGCCGCCTTTGCCGTCCTGATAAAGCACATTGTAGATGGTGCGGGTGTCGTTGCGCCTAAACACATTAAGGTAAAGCACATTTTTGCCCACATAGATTTTCTCGGCTACTTTAATGACTTTGAACTTGCCGTCCTTGTAGAAGATGATAATGTCATCAATGTCGCTGCAGGGGCACACGTATTCATCTTTTTTCAGGCTCGTGCCTATGAACCCGCCTGTGCGGTCGATATAGAGCTTTTCGTTGGCCTCGGCCACTTTAGTGGCTACAATGGTGTCGAACTCGCGAATGATGGTGCGCCGTGGATACTTGTGACCGTACTTGCTCTTCAAACCCTCATACCACTCAATGGTGTGCTCTACCAAATGAGCCAGCTTGTAGTCAATGTCTTTAATCCGTTCAAGCAGCGTCGCGATATAATTATCAGCCTTGTCGCTGTTGTATTTAAGGATGCGTTTCATGGGAATTTCCAGCAGGCGCAGAATGTCGTCGGTGGTCACCTCACGATAGAATTGCGACTTGAAGGGTTCGAGCCGCTTGTCCACATGAGCGATGGCTGCCTCTTGGTCGCGCGCTTGCTCGAAGGCTCGGTCTTTATAGATGCGCTCTTCGATGAAGATTTTTTCGAGCGAAACGGCATGCAACGTTTCCATCGTTTCGCTTCGGCGAATTTCTAATTCTTGCCGTAAGATGTCCTTGGTGCGATCCACGCTGAAGCGAAGCACGTCGCTCACGGTGAGGAACTGCGGCTTCTCGTCCATAATCACACAGCAGTTGGGCGAGATGCTGGTTTCGCAGTCAGTGAATGCATAGAGAGCATCGATGGCGATGTCGCTCGATGTGCCGGGCTGAAGCTGCACGCTTATTTCGGCATTTTCGCTGGTAAGGTCGTCCACGCGTTTGACCTTGATTTTCCCTTTTTCATTGGCCTTGATGATGCTCTCCTTGAGCGTGCCTGTGGTTTTGCCAAATGGCACATCGCGCACCACAAGCGTCTTGCTATCCTGCTTCTCGATTTTGGTGCGCACGCGCACGCTGCCGCCCCGATGCCCGTCGTTATAGTGGGTCACATCGATGTAGCCACCCGTCTGAAAATCGGGATAGAGGTGAAACTCCTCGTCGCGCAGATAATGCACGGCCGCATCGCATATTTCATTGAAGTTGTGCGGCAAAATTTTGCAGCTCAATCCCACGGCGATTCCCTCGGCACCTTGTGCAAGCAACAAAGGGAACTTGGCCGGCAGGGTGAGCGGCTCGCGTTTGCGGCCATCATAGCTTAGCCCCCAATCGGTCACTTTGGCGTTGTACACCACATCAAGAGCAAACTCACTTAGCCGCGCCTCGATGTATCGGCTTGCCGCCGCTCCGTCGCCGGTGAGGATGTTGCCCCAGTTACCCTGTGTGTCAATGAGCAGATTTTTCTGCCCCAGCTGCACCAGTGCCGAGTAGATGCTCGCGTCGCCATGGGGGTGATATTGCATGGTCATGCCCACGAGGTTGGCCACCTTATTGAAGTGTCCGTCATCCACCTCCTTCATGGCGTGCATGATGCGCCGCTGCACGGGCTTGAAACCGTCCTCAATGTGTGGCACGGCGCGTTCCAGAATCACATAGGATGCATAGTCGAGAAACCAATTCTCATACATGCCCGACAGTTGCAGCTTCTTGTCTTTGGGCACTTGATAGGAAGAGTGGACCTCAGTGGTGGCTTCGCCGGAATTTCCGTCGGTTTCGGGCAAAATGTTCTCGTCGTCGAGTTGCTCAATATTTTCGTTGTCTTCTTTCATACTGTCTTGTGTGATGAAAATTGCCCATTACGGCAATCAAGCCACAAAGTTACAAAATTTCATCCACACACAGCAAATGACCGCTTGAAAACTTGCTCGCCATGCGTCCGTGCAAAATTGCGTTTTGCCACCGCAAGGATTTTCTGCCGCCAAAAGGGAATAGAATTTGGCACATCTCATTATTTTTTAGTACTTTTGCCACTCTCAAAGTTGAGAAACCAAAAACCTTTATTTACCTTACTTAATTTTAATTTTGAAGATGAAGAAATTTTTACTTTCGATGGCCGTTACGGCTATGGCCTTTGCGGCCGGTGCAGTCACCGCCGATGAAATGGCCGGCATGACCCTGAAAATTGACCGTCAAGGTGGTGTGCCTTATGGCACCAGTGGCACTGTGAGCATCGCGGCAAGCACCTCGGTGGCCGACATGTGGGAAATCACTGGCTTCGCGGGCAAATTCATGGATTATCCCAGTGCTCTTAAAGTGAGCATTGCCGACGACGGTACCGTAACCGCAGCCACTCAAATGCTGGGCGGTGACTATGATTACTCAACTTACGAAACTGTGTATATGATGTTTGTCAACGCAGCCGACAAAGCCAACTCTCCCATGCAGCTCTCCACTCCGGTGAAGGGCACTTATGCCAACGGCGTGCTCACGCTTGACGACTGGAACGTGGTGAAAGTCAACTCGAGCTTCAGCGAGAACAAGGGTGCGCGTTTTACTCAAGATTTGAGCACCATGATTGCCGCTCCTAACGCCACCACCAGCATGGGTCTTTGGGATGTGCGCGTGAACGAAGATTGGGACTTCTTGGGCTGGAACAAGCTCGACATGAGCGATCCTAACAAGGTGGTCTACGCCGAACAAAACGGTTCCGAACTCACATTGTGCAACATCAACGAGGTGAACGTGTGTGCCGACTTCGACATCAACTTCGATGCCATGACCGTTACTGCCAAAGCCGATCAACTCGTTTATCGCAACACCAGCGGCAGCGAATATAAGCTGGCAAAGATTCCGGCCACACTTTATAGCGAGCAGCACGACGCGCTCACCGATCCCGTGGTGGGAACCATTGGCGCCGATCTCAAGACCATCACCTTTGAGAACCTGATGGCTTGCCGCACTGGCATGTTTGCCAACACCGACTACACAGCCGGCTCGCCCATGCACAAACTCGTTATCGTGCTCGACAATCCTTTGCAGAAAGCCACTGCCATCGATAGCAACGTGGGCAGCAAGAGCGTGAGCAGCGTGAAATACGTGAACTTGGCCGGTCAAGTTTCATCGCAAGCCTTCGACGGAGTGAACATCGTTCTCACCACTTATAGCGATGGCACTACCAGCGCTGTGAAAGTGATTAAGTAATCCTTTCAGAACGATATCATAAGAAATGCGCCCCATCTTGGGGCGCATTTCTATTAATGTCTTATTTGTCACATTTTATCCTCAATATTCCAAAAAGTGCTACTGTTTTACCAAAATCACAGCGCATATATTTGCATTTTTGAATTTTAATTCATAAATTTGCCAGCAAATAACGTAACAATTTGCTAATGTTTTAACGGTATGAAGAAAAAACTGTTTTTATCGCTTGTGGCTGTGCTTGCGCTTGTGGCAGTAGCACAAACGCGGCAAGCCGAGCAACTGGCACGTTTTTTAGGGGCAAGCCTTGAGAATGGAGTGGCCAGTGTGTTCAGTGATGAGCAGAACGCGGAATTCGCGTCTGTTCAAGTCAACTTGAAGGGGGACATTTCTCCAGAAGAATCCTCGGCATGGCATGCCGGAACGGTGCCGACAGCCGATGGCGCACACAAAGCGCGCCGTGCTTCTCTCAATGGAGGATTGGCCAGCAAGTCTTATGCGGAGATTGACTATGATGCCAACAATGCGCGCACGGCTCGCTGCATCGTCAATGTACTGAACCCCGATGATGGCACGATGAGCATCGTGAACCTGTGGAATATGGGCGACACCATATCGGGTACCTACGATGCCGCCACAGGAACGATAAGCATTAAGCCTCAAGTGGTGTATCATCACTCTACTTATGGCGACATTTGGTTGTGCAGCGTTAACTTCGACTCTCACACCTACGACTACCAAAGCTCTGCTGTCATTGCAGGACAGGTCGGCGAGGACGGCTCCCTTTCAATTACAAATTGGGGACTGTTTGTGGTTGAGGGACAATATAAAAACGCCTCGTTCACCAGCAACCGTCTTACGGAATTCAAGCCTACCAATGCCACCGCTGAGGCAGTGATTGTGAAAAGCATTGCCACGGCTACCGATGCCGAGGTAGACTCAACCACCACCTACGATGTGTATATCGACCAAACGGTGGACAATGAGGTTAATATCATGAACTTTGCCAACAACGGTGCCACCGTCACGGTGATGCTGGAGGCCGATGGAACGGCCAATATTCCGCAGCAAACGTTGTTTACTAACCTGTTTTATGGTGAATTTGTGTGCGCTCCGGCCACTATTGAGAGCCGCGTGACCTTTGGCAAGGGTTACATTCCGGCCACGGCCAATACCACTTCGCTCAGCGTGGGCATTTGGGGCATTTATAGCTCTGCGGCATCTGTCATTGCCCAGTTGCGCCGCAACACTGTTTTCAACTATAAAGAAGGAGTGGTGACACTGCCTGCGGTCAAAACACTTGATTGGGGCGGAACCGGCACCGAGTCCGACCCATTCCTGATTACTACGCCCGACCAGCTTGAAGCTTTTGCCGCAAGCGTCAATACGGGAACTACCTATGCCGGCCAATATGTGGCACTGGGAGCCGACATTGATATGAGCAACCGCCCCGGCGCTTACCGCCCGGTCGGCATGTTTGCCGAGAAAACGTTCAAAGGTACCTTCGACGGCAAAGGCCATACGGTTAAAAATCTCACCGTGACCATGAAAGGCAATGCTACTTACGCGGGCATGATAGGTCAAGCCGGCGAAGGTAGCTTGATTACGAATCTTGTGATGGAAAATACGGTCATTAACACGTCGGGCGATTACTCGGCTCCCGTGGTGGCTTATACTGCCGGAACGGTGACCGATGTGACGGTGACCAATGCCAACGTCACATCGCGTGGCTCTTATAGCGGCGGTGCCGTGGGCATGGTGGCCGACGGTTCTGTTTCAGGCGTTAAGACCGCGGGAAGCATCAATGGTTATGGTGGCACTGGCGGCGTGGTGGGCTATGTGCAGCGCAGCTCAGTTACCAGTTGCTCCTCGAGCGCAACGGTGCAGCTCACGTCGCTTTCCAACACCATGTATCGTGGCGTGGGAGGTGTGATAGGAAATGCTGTGGCCAGCCAAGTGAGCAAATGCTGGTTCTCCGGACTGGTGAATGACCGCAGCAGTTATGGCTATGCCGGCGGCGTGATGGGTGGCTCGGTGAGCGACACCATCACCTCGGTGTTCAATGTGGGACAAGTCTTGACAAATGCGCCGCGCACAACCAGTGCTTCGGTG
Source organism: Muribaculaceae bacterium (assembly GCA_017478855.1). GTDB lineage: Bacteria > Bacteroidota > Bacteroidia > Bacteroidales > Muribaculaceae > Sodaliphilus. The sequence goes on from JAFVCX010000130.1 coordinate 8,842, forward strand.
GGCGTGGGCGCTGCCGGCGGTGTGCTGGGCGAGATGTTCGGCTCATGGCTTACCGATAGCTATAACTCCAATGTGGTGATGGATTCACAGGCCAGCGAGCGAGTGGGTGGCCTTGTGGGATATGTGGGAGCACCTTCAAGCGCGGGCACTTATGCCAGCAAAATAGAACGTTGCTACAATAGTGGTCAGGTGATGTTACCCACACCCACTGCAACTATGGGACTTTATGGTGTGTGCAACGACGTGTGGGGAAATCCCAACGATGAGGCAACGTTCACCGATTGCTACTATGATGTGCAAGTTAACGGCTATGTGGAAGACTTAGCTAATGGACTGCCGGCTTACGCAAAATATACGGCTGATATGATTACCAGCAAAGGCCTTGATGGATTCACTACTGCCAAGTGGACTTTTACTGCGGGCCAATATCCGCTCATCAAGGGCATGACCACTACCACGGCTGCCCGATTGAGTGCGGCTCCGCTGCAACTCTCCGAGGGCGAAACGTCCAAGAAAGTGAAGCGCGATTTCACAGTGAGCACCAACAACAGTGTGGCTTGGCGTGTGCTTGACGAAAACAACCAGCCCGTGACCGAAACAGAAGCTCTTGCGATTAACGGCAAGAACGTGACGTTGAAGCAAAAGAATGCCACGCAAATGCTGGTGGCTTCGAACGATAGTTTCAAGAATTTGTTGAAGTTTGTCACAATTGAAACTGTCAATCCCATGGCGTTTGCCGGTTCGGGTACCATCGACGACCCCTATCAGATTCGCACCAAAGCCGACCTGATTTCTCTGAATGAAACTGTGGTGGACTTTGGGCAAGACTACATGGGCGACTACTTTGTGCAGACTAATGACATTGACCTTGAACTGGATGAGAGTTTTGAGGGCATTGGCACGGCTACGTTAGGTTTTGGCGGCACCTATGATGGGCAGGGTTATGCCATTCATCGTTTCAAATTGAGCGGTGTGGCTCTCGATGCTTCAGGCAAGGCCGTGGTGACCGGTTCGGTCAACAATGCCGCGCTCTTCCGCATGATTACTACCACAGGCACCCTGCGCAACTTGGTCATGGCAAGCGACTGCGAGTTCTATGGCTGGAGCAATATGGCTCCCTTTGCTGTGGTGAATAACGGACGAATCGAGAACTGCCGCAACTATGCCGATGTGACCGCAATGAGCAGCTATGTGGCCGGCATCGCTGCCGGGCAAAATGCCACCGGTGTTATCACGGGCTGCTACAATGCCGGCACTATCACCACCGGTAACAACTATGCTGCCGGCGTGGTGGCCAATAACCGATGCGTGATTGAGAACTGCCAGAATAATGGCGTTGTGCACGGCACGATGCTCAACCAGCCGTTCAAAGAAAAGAACTTTAACTATGTGGCCGGTATCGTGAGCAATAATGCCGGCAACGTGACCGTGACCGGCAACCTGAATGCCGGCACTATCATAGGCGACAATTATGTGGCCGGCATCACTACAAATGTCGGAACCAGCACCGCCTCCACACTTGCCCGCAACATCAACTATGGCATTATTGACTTCCACAATGTCACGAAGGCCGAGCACGGAGCCATAGGGGCGGCCACATTGAGCGAGAACATAGTTAGCGAAGACAACTATTTCGACAGCCAGATTGCGGCTTGCGGCGGCGTGTGGAACGGACCCGCAGTGGGAGTGAAAGCGTTGCTGACCAAACAACTTGTGGCTGGCCAGCCCCTTGCCGGCATTGATGAGAACGCCCTCGACCTTGTGCAAGGGCAGTATCCCGTGCTGGCAGCTTTCAAAAACGAACCGGCTGCGCAAGCTCACCGACAAATGGTTGTCACATTTGCTGACGATGAAACCCACGACGACTTGGTGACGAAGGCTTCTCTTAACGACGCGCAAGATCTCAGCTGGGCTATCAGGCAACAGAACTTCGCTATTCAAGACGGCGGCGTGAGCATTAACGTGACAGGAGCGCCATCGAGCGTGCGCGATACGCTGGTGGCCACTATGGGTGACTTCAGCAAGGCTATTCCACTGCGAGCCATGTCGCCTACAGCTTTTGATGGCGCGGGCACCGAGGAAGATCCTTATCAAATTGCCACTGTGGCCGATATGCAGAAGTTGGCTCGCCTCACCGGTGAGGAACTCTTCCCCTTCACGGGTCGCCACTTCAAGGTGATGAACGATATTGATTTCACGGGCGATGACTATCAGCCAGTGGCAGTCGATCCTTCGCGCTTTGATGCCGAGTTTAACGGCGACGGAAAAACGTTTAAGGGTGTGCGATATGTGCTCGAAAGCGGAGTGGTTGAGTTTGTGTCGCTCTTTATGAACGTGGGTGAGCACGGCTATATCCACCACCTCACCCTTGAAGGCGACACCTTGTGCGGATACAGTTCAAGTGCAGGCTTCGTGGGCCGCTTGTATGGTCGTGTGGAAGACTGTGAGAACCGTGCCACTATCACCACTACTAAGAGTGGTACGGCAGCCGGTATCGTGGCACGCGTGTTTGAAACGGGCTCTGTTTCACGCTGCGTGAATAAGGGCATTGTGTCGCCGGCAGGCACGATAGCAGCCGGTATTGCGGCTTATGTGTTGCCCGGTGCCAGCATTACCGAGTGCGTGAACGAAGGCGATGTCACGGCCAATAAGAACAATGCCGGCGGAATTGCTTATTACAGTGCCGGCATTATCAAGGATTGCGTGAATCGAGGCACCATCACGGGCGGTACCAATGTGGCCGGTATCGTGTCGACCAGCCACGGTGGCGACAGCATCGTGCGTTGTGTGAACGAGGGCGCTATCATCCCAAGCGGAAACTTGGCGGCAGGTATTGTGGCAACAGGCACGAAGTCTGACAAAAACACGGTGGTGGTCGATTGCTATAACACTGCCGACATCGAAACAGCTTACACCGTGGGTGGTGTGGCCGGCAAACTCTTCCCGGGTGCCGTGGTGCGTAATTGCTACAACACGGGCAACATTTCCAGCTCGAATGCTACAGCGGCAGGCTTTATCATTGAGGTGGACGGCGATAGAGACAGTGTGAAGGCCACCATTCTCGAAGATTGCTATAATTTGGGCGACGTGCTGGGCAAGAACAGCACGGGCGGCTTTGCCAGCGACCTTGATACGAATGTGGACATCTATCGTTGCTACAACACGGGCAATGTGATGGCCACGGGCAACTATTCGGCTGCCTTCTGCGCACGTCTTTCAGGTAACGCCTACGACTGCTACAACACAGGTAACATCGAGGCCGATGGCTACGGTATTGGCGGCATTGGCGGCATTGGCACGGGACACATGGTGCGCTGCGTGAATGTGGGCAACGTCACGGCAGGCGGCAATGGCAACAATGGTCGCTATGGCAATGCGGGCGGCATTTTCGGATATGGCAACTGCGTGATTGAAGACTGCTACAACATGGGCACCGTCACGGCTCCATGCAACGTGGGTGGCCTGATTGCTCATGCCATTGGCTACTTCCCAGAATTGGTGATGCGCCGCAGCTACAATGCCGGCGAAATAGTGGCTTCAAGCACCACGCTTGTGGGTGGTATTATCATGACCGATCGTGATGATTTGGATATTGATAGCTGCTACTATGACAGTGAATTGGTGGCTTTGGGTAATCCTTATGGGCCGCAGCGTGCGCCCGGTCAGGGCAACGTGGTGGTGACGCGAGGCGCGCTCACCACAAGCCAAATGACGCAGGCCGCGCTGGGCGACGCGTTCATCTATCAAGAAGGCATGTATCCCGTTCTCAAATCATTTGCCGGCAATGAGCTGTTCAACTGGTTTGCCGCTACGCCCGTCATGGCTCAAGGCGACACTTGGGAGAATGTGACACAAGTGTTTGCCGTGGGCTGCCCTGAAGCAACTGAGTGGACTACAAGCAGCAACTTGCGCATTGATGCTGGCAAGGTGTATACCCTTGCATTGGGTGATGCTTGGATGACCAAGACTTGGGGCGATTATAGCAAGACCTATAAACTCTACGTGAACCAATTCACCTCACTCAATGGCACTAAGGCGGAATCTGGTGTTGCTAAAGTGGAATATGTGGACTTGGCCGGTCGTCGCAGCAATGTGCCTTTCAGTGGCGTGAACATTGTGGTCACAACGCATGCCGACGGCACGGTCACAACCGTCAAGAAAGTGCTCGAATAATCACTTCGTCGAGAGGAGATAGAGCCGCTTCTCATCAGGGCTTGGAATGGATATTTCCAAGCCCTGATTGTGTTTGGTTTCGCAGAATCCCCACCTGATTGAAGAAATGGTGTTTCTGATGGAGAAAAAGGATGTAGTGTGATTTTTTTCGTATATTTGCACTCTCAAACCATTATAATTCACACAAAACGATAACTATTATGAAAAAAACATTCCTTCCTATTTTTGCGGCTTTGGCTGTGATGATGTCGAGTTGTCTTACCTCCGGATTGGGAACGAGCACCACAGGTGGCGTGCTGGGTAGTGTGCTGGGCACAGTGTTGGGCAACGTGTTGCTGGGTGGCTTAGGGTTTGACCAATCGAGCCTCTTGGGCAACTGGACGTATAGCGCACCGGCTGCCGCATTCACCACCGAGCAATCGTTTGCCGCCGCTGGTGGCGCAACCACCACCACAGCACTGCGCAATTCGTTGGCATCAAGTTATAATGAGCTGGGCATCAGCAGCAAGAACACGGCCTTTAACTTTGGTAACGACAACAAGTTCAGCGCAAAAGTGAATGGCATAGCCTTCGATGGCACCTATGACTATAATGCCACCAGCCGCGAGATTACTCTCAAGACGGGCAAGCAAAGCATCAAAGGCAACGTGATGCGCACGGCTAACGGCATGGGCTTGATGTTTGACGCTGGCCAAATGACAAAAGTGCTGCAAACGGCAGGCGGTGCCAAGAATGCCGATGTTGTGGCTGCTGTGAGCAAACTTGGCAAAAGCAACAATGGTTCGCGCGTGGGCTTTGAACTGACAAAGTAACACTTCAATAAGAAGAGGCAGCGACAAAGCGGCCTCTATCTTTTTGAACTGAAAAGATTGCGAGGGTGCGCCATGATGGCACACCCTCGTGTTATATTAAGGCTATTCTATTATCTTTATTCCCACTCGATGGTTGCGGGCGGTTTTGATGAGATGTCATAGCACACGCGATTCACGCCGCGCACGCGATTGATGATTTCGTTGCTCACTTGAGCCATGAAGTCGTAGGGCAGATGTGCCCAGTCGGCGGTCATGGCATCGGTGCTGGTCACGGCCCGCAAGGCCACAGGATGCTCATAGGTGCGCTCATCGCCCATCACTCCCACGCTGCGCACCGTGCTCAACAGCACTGCGCCGGCCTGCCACACTTTGTCATAAAGCAACTCACCATCTTCGCAACGATAATTAAGCATCGCATTGATGTAGATGTCGTCGGCCTCTTGCAAAATGCGCACACGCTCACGAGTGATGTCGCCCAAAATGCGCACGGCCAATCCCGGTCCGGGGAAGGGGTGTCGCTTAATGAGCCGCTCAGGCATGCCCAATTCGCGTCCCACGCGACGCACCTCGTCCTTAAACAGCCATTGCAGTGGCTCGCATAGCCGCAGGTGCATCTCTTTGGGCAGGCCGCCCACATTGTGATGACTCTTGATGGTCATGCCGGTGATGCTCAGGCTTTCAATGCGGTCGGGATAAATGGTGCCTTGTGCCAGCCAACGGGCATCGGTGATTTTGCGAGCTTCGGCATTGAACACCTCTACGAAATCGCGTCCAATGATTTTCCGCTTTTGCTCCGGGTCGGTCACGCCGGCCAAGTCGGCAAAAAACTTTTCGCTGGCATCAACTCCTATCACATGCAAGCCCAGCCCTTGATAGGCGTCCAGCACATTCTGAAATTCATTCTTGCGCAGCATGCCGTGATCCACAAAAATGCAGGTGAGCCGCTCGCCAATGGCCTGATGGAGCAAGGTGGCGCACACACTTGAGTCCACACCGCCGCTCAAACCAAGAATCACGCGGTCATTGCCCAGTTGCTCGCGCAGCTCGGCCACCGTTTGACGCACAAACGAGGCCGGGCTCCACTCCTGACGGCTGTGGCAAATGTCCACTACGAAGTTTTTGAGCATTTGCTTGCCTTGCGAGGTGTGATATACTTCAGGATGAAACTGCACGGCCCACAGAGGCACGCTTTCGCTGGCATAAGCCGCATAGCGCACATTGGCCGTCGAAGCGATTACACGGCAATCTTGAGGAATGGCCGTGATGGTGTCGCCATGGCTCATCCATACTTGTGACTCCTTGCCAAAACCTTCAAAAAGAGGGTTGCTGTGGTCGATTGAAGTGAGGATGGCGCGCCCATACTCGCGGCTGTCGGCGCGTTCCACGCGGCCTCCATTGCTGTGGGCAATATATTGCGCCCCGTAGCAAATGCCCAGCACAGGTTTGCGCCCCACGAAGCGGTCGAGCTGAACCTGAAATGCATTGGGATCGTGCACCGAGAATGGCGAGCCACTCAAAATAACGCCTATCACATCGTCATCTTCTTCAGGATATTTGTTGTAAGGAAGAATTTCACAAAAGGTGTCAAGCTCGCGCACGCGTCGCCCGATGAGCTGGGTGGTTTGTGAGCCAAAGTCCAAGATGATGATTTTTTGCTGCATAGGGAATGGAATGGGCGTTTCTTTAGTTGGTTTCGTAGGCGTAGATGTCGGCCAGTTTGATGTCAAACACAAGGGTTGAGTAGGGTTTGATGACGCTTCCCATGCTCGATGAGCCGTAGCCCAAAGTGTAGGGGATAATGATGCGGCAGCTGTCGCCCACATGCATTTGTGTGATGCCCACTGCCCAACCCTCAATGATGTTGCCGTTAAGTGCCGTGCGATAGATGCTGTCGGCAGGCGATGTCACCAAATAGGACGAGTCAAAGGGCGTTCCGTCGTAAAGCGCGCCGCGATATATCACGTCCACCGTCGAAGTGTAGAGTGGCTTCAGATTATCGCGAGTGAGTGTGGTGTCGTTATACCAGTGGATGAGCACGCGGGCGTTAGGATCCCACGAGGGAATCACAAGTTTGTATAAATCGTTGCGCAAAGCCTCCGAGTTGAACCACTCAAGGTTCTTTTCGCGCCAATCCTTATACTCATCTTCCACACCTCCGCTGTTGACCCAGCAAGCCGTGGTGAGCACCGCCAGCAGTCCGGTCACAGCAATGAGCGTCAGTATTTTTCTCATTTCATTATGAAATTAAAGGTTGTTAGTCGTTACTTTAAGCTGCGCAGCAGGGTGTTGAGGCTGCATTCGCGGCTCAAGATTTCGGGCAGGTGGCCTATTTTCACGCGCTCTTGCTGCATGGTGTCGCGGTCGCGCAAGGTCACGGTGTTGTCCTCAAGCGTTTGGCCGTCCACCGTGATGCAATAAGGAGTTCCTATGGCATCGTGGCGGCGATAGCGTTTGCCCACCGAGTCTTTTTCATCGTATTGGCAAGCGAAATCAAACTTGAGCAGGTCGAGAATCTCATGCGCTTTCTCGGGCATGCCGTCTTTCTTCACCAGCGGCAAGATGGCGCATTTCAACGGAGCCAATGCTTTGGGCAGATGCAGCACCACGCGTGTGTCGCCTCCTTCAAGGAGTTGTTCCTCATAGCTTGAGCACATCACCGAGAGGAACATGCGGTCAACGCCTATCGAGGTTTCTATCACATAGGGCGTGTAGCTTTGGTTCAGCTCGGGGTCAAAGTATTGAATCTTTTTGCCTGAGAATTTCTCGTGCTGCGACAGGTCAAAGTCGGTGCGGCTGTGAATGCCTTCCACTTCTTTGAACCCAAATGGCATTTGAAATTCCACATCGGTGGCGGCGTTGGCATAGTGAGCCAATTTCTCATGATCGTGAAAACGATATTTCTCGTCGCCCAGCCCTAACGCTTTGTGCCAGCGCAGACGTGTTTCTTTCCAGTAATTGAACCACTTCATCTCCTCGCCCGGACGCACGAAGAATTGCATTTCCATCTGCTCAAACTCGCGCATGCGGAAAATGAATTGACGAGCCACAATCTCGTTGCGGAATGCTTTGCCTATTTGGGCAATGCCAAACGGGATGCGCATGCGGCCGGTCTTTTGCACGTTCAAGAAGTTGACGAAGATGCCTTGTGCCGTTTCGGGGCGCAGATACACATCCATCGTCGAGTCGCTGCTGCTGCCCATTTGGGTCTTGAACATGAGATTGAATTGGCGCACGTCGGTCCAGTTGCGTGTTCCCGAAATGGGGCACACAATTTCTTGGTCGATGATGATCTGTTTCAGTTCGGCGAGGTCGTTGTCGTTCAGCGCTTTCTCAAAACTAGCGTGCAACGCGTCGCGTTTGGCTTGGTGTTCCAGCACGCGTGGGTTGGTCTGGCGAAACATTGCTTCATCAAAGCTGTCGCCAAAACGCTTGGCGGCCTTGGCCACCTCCTTGTCAATTTTCTCGTCGATTTTGGCGATGGCATCCTCAATGAGCACATCGGCACGGTAGCGCTTCTTGCTGTCGCGGTTGTCAATCAAAGGGTCGTTAAAGGCATCCACGTGGCCCGAAGCCTTCCAGATGGTGGGGTGCATAAACACCGCCGAGTCGATGCCCACAATATTCTCGTGCAGGAGGGTCATGGCCTCCCACCAGTAGCGCTTGATGTTGTTTTTCAGTTCTACGCCATTCTGCCCATAATCATACACGGCTCCGAGCCCATCGTAGATTTCACTTGAGGGAAACACAAAGCCATATTCTTTGGCGTGCGATACGAATTTCTTGAAAACGTCTTCTTTCTGTGCCATTATTTTAGTCTAATACTTCGTTAGCGATTTATCTTGCAAATTTACAACAATTGTGCTGAACCCCCACGACCATCACTCATATTTTCACATATTTTATTCTTTAACCGTCGTGCGATGCGCATGAAATGGCTGGCGTGCTGTGTTTCGCGCATCGGGAGTGTCCGGTCAGATTTCTGCACTTTTCTTAGAAGCGCAATGCCCTCCGGCATGAGGCACGCCTCGCACACCCCATCAATGCTTTGATGCCTCTTAATTTGAACCCGTGGGGCTCCAGTGCTCGAAGAATCTTGTGAAAAATGATTGCCCTTTGCCAAATAATGCTTAACTTTGCGCCTGCATTTCGCGCCTGTGGCGAAATTGGTAGACGCGCCAGACTTAGGATCTGGTAACGCAAGTTGTGTAGGTTCGAGTCCTATCAGGCGCACACTCGTGACAAAGAAGATGGGCAAATGCCCCTCTAACACAAGAGAGCGAAAGCTCTCTTAGAAGTCCGATATGTTGGCTTAACAAAACAACCAAAGAAAATTTACCCCGTCGAAAAAACGGGGAATTTTATATACGAGCGCAATAAGTGGGGGGCAAACCCACAGAAAAGTGCCATGTTTGCAGAACAGTTTAGTTTCAAATAAACAATTTTGTCGAATTCACAGCTAATCTTATCTCTAACAAGAGATAAATTACAAAACAACACCAACGAAACAATGATTTCACATGTAAGATTCCTTTTTATCGCTGCGCTGTTTTGGGCATTTTCATGTCATGCTCATGATCACATTATCTTTAAGGATGGCACTGAGAAAGACATAAAACTCAGCACGATCAATGACGCAAAGATCGTTTATCAAATTTTGGGTGATAAAACCACGGGTCAGCAGGAGGCTCCAATTAAAGATGTGTATATGATATACGTTGAAAAACAGGGAAATATCTATATAACGCCCGATGGTAAGCGAGTGACGGGAGAAGCCAAACGAGCTGACACCAAGCATAACGATGTCGTTTATCTTGTGCGAGGGGCTGAAATTGAAGTTGATAATGTTCAATCCTCGGCTGATAATATTGAATATGTTGTCAAATCAAAATCTTCTGGCATCAAGGGGCTTATGGGTGCCCGCGACGTGGCAAAAACATCGCTCAACCGTTCAGAGGTGTTTATGATTAGATATAAAAGTGGTTTGATTGATGTGGTAACGCCTTTTGAACCGGCAAAGAAAACAGATGTCAACCAAGAGGTAAGCGAAAACGAGGATGAAAATTCAAAACCGCATCAGTTTGTTGTCGTTTTTCACACAACGAAGAAAAATGAAACACTCAACAGCATTGCAGAACAGTATGGTGTAACCCCCCAACAAATTATTGAGTGGAACGAGTTGCCTGAACGAACAAAACCGGCAACGCCTCTCAAAGTAAAAACACAATTGATGATTTATCAGCCCAAGTAAATATGAATCGAATGAAATCTATGATAAAAGCACTTGCCATTATAGCGATTCTCATGAGCTGTGTCGCATGCAACTCGTTGGGAGGCGATAGCAAATTAATGAGTGAACGTGACTCTCTTCTTAAAGAAAACGATGAGCAAGCAGATAAAATTTTCAATTATGCGCAGACCATTAATCTCATCAATGCCACTCTCGATTCCATTGCTCATCAAGAAAGTATCTTGTTTGTAAGCAATGGTGACCTGCCCCTCACCAAAAGTGATGTGAAACAAAACTTGGCTCGCTTCCAAGAACTGCTTAAAAAACAAGAGTTGGAAATCAGCAAACTTCAAAGCCGCTTGGCGACGAGCAAGGATTCTACTCAAAGTGCTGTGAAACTGATTGCTCGCCTCAAGGAACAAATAGCCTTGAAAAATGGGCAAATCGAGAAATTAAATGAAGAACTCGACAAGAAAAACGTCAGCATCGCCGAACTGCAAAAGCAAGTGGGTGCCCAGCGCACTACTATTGAATCGCAAAGCGCAACGATTGATGAACTAACCGACAGGAACCAGAAGCAAACAGAAGCACTGGCAAGGCAGGATGCCATGCTGAACAATGGCTATGTGCTCATAGGCACAGGAAACCAGCTGAAAGAGCTTGGCGTGATCAAAAAAGGGAAACTTGTCGCAAATGGTGTTCTTGATCGGTCGAGGTTTCGAAAAATCGATATTAGAAATTGCCGCGAGTTCACGTTTGAGGCCAAGAAACCAAGAATCTTGACGAATATGCCATCGTCGACCTATGAACTGACAACCAATGGCAATAAGACTTTTACGCTTCACATTAAGCAACCGTCAGATTTTTGGAAGATTACGCGCTATCTTGTCATTCAAACAGATTAACAAATGAAACAGATACTACTGACTATTGCTGGGATTTTCTGTGTGTTTTCTGCCTTTTCGGGACCTCATACGGTTCAGCCGGGTGAGAGCTATTCTGATATTGCCAAGCTCTATCATATTAATCTTGATGAACTCAAAGCAGAAAACGTTGACACATCTGCAATCACGGGCTTGACCATTAACGTCCCATGCAAACATCTCTTATATGATTTGGGTGATAGCCATCTGTTTCGAAAATTTAGTTTTGGCTGGAATGCCGATAAGTCAAAAGGTGAAAAGGCTTATTCTAAGGCCAGCAATAAACAGTCAAAATTGAGCTCGGTTAAATTTGAGAAACGAGAAAAAGAAGAGCAAGAAATAGTTCAATTATATGAATCGGCCATTTCCTATAATAATGAAAATGCATTATATGAAATGGGAAAATATTTGATTCATGGCAAATTTTATGACTACAAAGGTTATCCTGACTTCTCATTAAGCGCAAATCAGTATCTTGATGAATTTCGAAAGGGCGTTGAGTATTTGCAAATCGCGGCGATTGTGAGCAACAACAATGATGCACTCATTGAATTGGCATTGGCTTGCGCCTACGAGAATTCACCCATCTACAATCCATATATGTGTTTGGGAATCCTTGAATACGCTTACCAGAGTTTACATTTGCCGGTAAACGACCTGATCTGTTACATGTATGAGAATGGTTATGGTGTGCAAAAAGACTACTTGCTGGCTTATGTTTATTGCTCTCCTTTGAATCTGACCCAAAAGGGAGCCGACACTCACCGCGAGCGGCTACTTTCCAAAATTGAGGCTCTGCCGGCCGACTTAAAAAGTGCGAAATATGGTGTGGGACTCGATGCTGAAACCTTAATGGCACAAGCCAGCATGTTTTACTCTGACGATGGAGTGATGCGTCCCGAAGGACTCTTTTGGATGCATCGTGCAGCACATGGTGGCAACGCAAAGGCTAATTGGATTATGGCCGCCATTCTGCAAAACAAAAAGTTTGAAAGCGGAGCGGCGGGTAGCAATGTGGACGAACAAGTAATTTGTTTTGCTCGCAAAGCGGCCGATGTGGGCGAGGAAGAAGCCAAAGAATTTATTGCCGCTTATGACAAACAGCAGCTCGAAATTCAACGAGAAAGAGAAAGGCGGGAGCGAGCACGTCAAGAGCAAAGGCTTCGTGCACAGGAGGAAAAAAGAGCTAAACGAGCCGCTTTTTGGAATTCTGTGTTACAGATAGGTGTGCAAGTTGCACAAACCGCACTTGTCGCGGCCTCTCAGCACCACAATGCGCGAGCGGCAGCGGCCTCTAAACCCAACTTTGGGCAAATGACCGATGCCGAATTTTCGGCTTACACCACAAGGGCATTGACGCAAATTCGCGATTACACAATCAATAAAACCATAGCCGACTGGAATGGTACGCCGATGAAGCCTGTTGACATGAGTGGCGTGTGGTTAGGCGACGATACATCTGTGGGCAGTCCATTATGGCAATGGAATATGCAGCAAGAAATCAATCGATTTGATACGCAGTATGCGCGGGCACAATGTGAACGAATTGCATTTTTGAGGCGGCAAACTGCTGAAATTGAACAACAACTTATAACCAACCCTCTCCAACCTATTGCAGGTTTCTGGAATGCTAATGGTGAGTGGGTTTCTCGCGAAACGGTGGCTGCGCTTCATGACGACAACAAGGAAAACACCTCATCTTTGCGCCAAAATGGTTTTGAGGAAATTCGGCAAAAGAATAGGGACTATTATCAGCAACGCTATGGTGATAAGGACTGCTACTTATGCCGTCATTCAGGTGTTTGTCAAACTTGCAATGGAAATCGCATAGTAAAGGATGATTTGGGTATGAGTGGTTATCACGAATGTCCTAACTGTTGGCTTAAAAATGGGCAACGCACCGGCAAATGCCGCGCTTGTCAGGGCACTGGTTCCGTTTTTGGGCTGCGATAGCGGGACAGCCCATGTTCCTCTGTATGTTTTGCCGTGGAGAGAGGGACTTGCCTAAAGGAATGAGTTAGTTGGGAGTCTTCTCTTGTGTGATGACCGGAATGTCATTATCGGTTTGGAAGCGAGCTGTGCTGATGGCATCAGCTTCTTCGATAGTCAGCTTTCGCTCACTTAACCCCAATGCGCCCCGGCAGCCGTCCACGAAACTCTCGACTTCTAATGGGTAAAACGATGGCTGCGTGAACACCTCAAGAGCCAAATTTTTACCAAATGCGTATGGTGTTTCGTCGTTGTTAAGAGAATTGACAACCGTCAAGAAACCGGCCGCATAAGCCTTTTGGTTGGCCGGACATTCGTCTTTTGTTTTGCCCGTTTGCTCACAGATGTATTCTTGCAGCCCGGGCTGCAAGCCTTTCATGATGCCATAATAGGTGTAGAACTGGTTTCGCGTTTCGTCGGGCAGCTCTGCCGGGTTTGTGCCTTCGGGCAGGCTGTTCATGAATCGGTTAATCGCTATGGTGTCTTGGGGCAATGTGAGTTGGCCGTTGATTACCCGCATCAAACCGAGGGCGATGCAATCAAGAGATATCTTGTCTTTGTTGTGCTCATAACCGTCACTAAAGAATATGCCTTGAAAGCATCCTAACACAAAAGAGGTTCCTGATGTGGAATCTTGAGCATAGCCCATTAGCGGCATCATGTCTTCAATCCCCCTTATCGTTTCCATCGAGTTGGCCTCGGTAAATTCAAAAGAAAGTTCGTCCGACTGCGCGATGTGATGCATCATGGAGCATCCCACGGCATAGGAAAGGGTGTCGAGAAATTCATCATCGGCTCTCGCCGTAATAGCGTTAAAAAGGAGTATGAGCAGCAGGATTTTCTTCATGATGTTTTGTATTGTGAAAGTGTAGTTTTGTTAGAAAAAGACCTGAAAATTATCGCGAAGCGCCCATCATGCGCAGATAGTCGGCAAGGGGCTGCATTCCCACTTCTTGCCGCCATGAGTCCACCTTGTTTGGGTCAAGTAAGGGATATAATTTGCCGTCCACAATTTGCGAGCCATATTTTTGGGGCCGTCCCTCAAACATGGCAATGCGGTCGTCCATCATCGCCACTTCACCCCATGCGAGGTCACCTCGCTGTGCAGCCAGCTTGAAATGCGGGAAATATTTTTTCTGCAATGCCAATGGAGCGTGTTGTATGACCAACCAAAACACGGTGCAAGCATTGCCCACCCTGTCGCTGCCCACAAAACCTCTTGTGTCGAGTATTTGGCAGATGGCCGCTTGGTTGATGCTGTCGACGCGCTGCATCTCAAGGGTGAGAGAGTCAATAAGAGTCTGATTGCGAGGGCTGGTTCGATAAACCTTCAGAAACTCGTGGCGAATGGCTTGGTCGCTTTGGCCTATGTCTTGCAACCGTGCCCGTAGCGGCTTGTCGTAGTTTGCCTCAATGCGGTCGCGGCGAGCAATAAGGGTGTCGGCCACCGCCTGCCACCTTGCGTCATCGTGAAGGCCGGCAAGGTCGCGGTCGGCAGCGGGGTCATCAACATACCAATTCGGTTCTTGGCCGAGCCTTGCGTTAAGCAGAGCAAAAGCTCTATCGTTCATCCCCGCCAGCGAGGCGGCACACGCCGCATTGTAGATGTGTGAGCCGGGAATGTTTTCATTTCTTGTGGCAAACGCCGCATCGAATTGCCTTAATGCTCCCAAAAAGTCGCTGGCCATGAAGCAAGAGTCAGCAGCATGGATGCAGTCGCCATAATTGAGCCGTTTCGCATGCGAATGGCTTGCGGCGATGGTGATGTCGAGCAGTCCTCTCATATATTCTCCCGCAGGTTGAATGTTGCGACGAAGGGTCACGTCGTAGTGAAGAATCGAAGAGAATGGCACATGCTTGTCTTCGCTTTGAACGATATAAGCGATGGCAAGATGCTTGCCATCTTTAACCAGCCGGTCCACAACAAGGATGCGATGCCGTTTGTTGTCGAAAACGAAATTGCGCCAAATCTCATTGTGCGGTTGCACATCGCTTGGACGCGGGTTCGCTTCGGCCACCAGTTCGGTGCCATCATCGAGGCGAGCCAAGTCGGGTGCCCACCAGTTGGCAATACTTGGTGTGAACACAATATATTGGTCTGCAAGCACAAATTCCATTGAATCAATCTTCAATGGGATCTGCTTGATGGCCGAAGTGATGTAATTCTTGCAGAAATCGTTGTATTCGGCGTCAAATTGTTCAGTGCCGGTGATGAAGTGCAGCTCATAGTCACCGTCACTCATGTTGGTGAGGAGAGATGAATTCTCGCCGCCAAAGTTGATGGCCATGTCGCGCGTGGCGCTGCTCGTCGTGCTCCCGTCAAGCGTCCATCGCGACGAAGTGGCAAATGGCGGTAACCGGTGGGAGGAACAACTTGCAAGAAAAACAATCAATATGCTGAGAAAGAAGTGCCTCATTTGTGATGTTCAATTTTGTTGTCGCTGTAAAGTTGCGGATAAAATTCCGCCGATTCATTCAATGGCTGCCTTAAT
>JAFVCX010000131.1 GCA_017478855.1 Muribaculaceae bacterium
GAATACCAGACCCAATGCGGCCTCCACCGGGAACTCACGAGGACTGCGTAGTAGTTGTAGTAGTAACGATTTCAGCTTCATCATCTCAATGCAATTTATTTAGCCACAAAGGTACGACTTTTTCCTATGGGTTGTACGCTTCGGCTCTAAAAAACATCCCTATGTTATCCCTAACTTAAAAAAAGAAAGCCCCAGCATTCTTATCTTATGCTGATTTGCATACATGTGCATCATCCACTATGGTGGTTCCTGCCACACAGACATGGCAGAGTTGTGAAAATTTATTGGCTTTTGGCTTGTCTGTGGCCTGTTATTTTAGCGACTTAAAATGTGAGAATATATTATATGTTATAAAAGTTAAAAGGTCGCATGTTATACACTTTTCTTTGGATTGCTGTGTACAATAAAAAAATATTACTAAAACGCCACGGTGAGTAATTTTTTATGGCGTTGATACTTGATGGAGTGATGTTCGCAGTAGAGATGATTTTGAATTGTTAAAAATAATAAAAACAATGCGGTGGTGGTGAGGGGTGGGGTGGTGAGGGTTGCGTGGCTGGGAAAAATGTAGTACCTTTGCCGCCGATTTCAAGGCAGGATGCGACAACCGATGCTGGTGGTCAGGTTCTGAGAATCACGGTCGTTGAAACTTCGACATGTCAGTTATGATGCTAAGAGCTGCCATGTAAAGCGTAGGACGATAGAGAGTTATCAAGCGACTCGCGACGGCGGGCCTTCCATGATAACGGGCAAAAATCGCAGGCTTCATCGGTCTTCACCAGTGTGGAGAGTGGGTGGAGTGTGAGTGTTTGCTATGAATATTGTGCTGCGGCGACGTTTGAAGTTGGCGGCTTTGAAATCAAAACGAGATTAATCTAATGAAATAAACAAAAAAGTAGATACAACCATGTCGAAAGTTTGTCAAATCACCGGAAAGAAGGCGATCACGGGCAACAACGTGTCGCACTCGAAGAGAAGAACCAAACGCAAATTTAATGTGAATGTATTTCACCGCAAGTTCTATTGGCCCGAGCAGGACATCTGGATTCGCCTGACTGTGTCGGCTGCCGGTTTGCGCAACATCAACCGCTACGGGCTTGACGCGGCTTTGAAGAAAGCTGCCGAAGAAGGACACTTAAAAGAAATCAAAACACTTTAATTTTTCACACACACAACTATGGCAAAGAAAGCTAAAGGTGATCGCGTGCAAGTGATTCTCGAATGCACCGAACAGAAAAATAGCGGTGTTCCCGGCATGTCGCGCTACATCACGACCAAGAACCGCAAGAACACAACTGAGCGTTTGGAGCTCAAAAAATACAACCCCTATCTCAAACGAGTAACCGTTCACAAAGAAATTAAGTAATAACCACTAAATTATGGCAAAAAAAGTAGTTGCAACCCTGCAGACGGGTGAAGGACGCAATTTCAGCAAAGTGATCAAGATGGTCCGCTCTGAAAAAACCGGTGCTTACGTCTTTGAAGAAAGAATGGTACCCAACGATAAAGTCCAAGATTATCTGAAATAATATTAAGCAAACAGAGTCATTGCCCTTGTGCAATGAACACCACCGATAATGAATGAGGATGCATGGTCAATTTCCATGCATCCTTATTTTTTTCGATGGTGAGATTCTTTCCCTTCACCAAAAAGCGTTATGAGCCAGATGTGGAGATATGGAAAGGAGAGAGGGATACCAAATATTATTTTCTTTTGATTCCGGCGAGTCTTATTCGCCATTAAACGGCTCACGTACCCCAAACCCTGTCATGGGCCTATCAACACAAAAAAGACAAAGAATCGAAAAAATTACTTTTATCGTATTCTTTGTCTTTTTTGTGATTCCGTTGGGATTCGAACCCAAGACCCACAGCTTAGAAGGCTGTTGCTCTATCCAACTGAGCTACGGAACCCAATTGCGGTTGCAAAGTTACAACTTTATCGCTGAATGGCAACCATCGGCACACATTTTATTTTCACATGAAGCTCTCAAGCGCTTGGATGAGGGTACTTGCCGATTGCACGCCCACAGTTCGCCACACGATAGCCCCATTTTTATAGATGAGTAGGGTGGGCACTGATTGTATACCCAACTGCCGGGCCAAAGCCTCGTTTTGGTCAATATCAACTTTAATGATAGTGGCACGCTCGCCAAGGTGCTGCTTCACTTCTTCGAGGATGGGATGCATCATTTTGCAGGGGCCGCACCATGTGGCAAACATGTCCACCAAAGTGGGTTTGCCGCTATTGATAATGTCTTGAAAATTGTTCATAATATGGATGTAAATTTAGTGTTTGTTAGGCAGGTGGGCAGCATTGGGACTGCTGTCGATATGACGACTGCGGTTGCTCTTATTTACCCCCTCTTTAGGGGTGAAGTGACCGGATTGCTTTACGGATTGAGCACGCGCTTCATTGTCATCTATGTCGCGCTGGGCGTGTTGGTCGGGCATGGTGTTGACTGACGGGAGATTCCGCAAAGCGGAGTTGCGCTCAGAAGTGTTTTGGTGAGCTATGTCGCCATATTGAGCGGGGTTGAGGCGAGTGCATTGCAACTGAACGCTATCAACCCAGAGCAGTTGTCCCGGCCGCATCTCATAGGTGAGATAACCGGCCACGCGACTCACGTGGCGCGTGCTGTCGGTTTGCAGAGCTATGGTTTGCGGCCCATTGGGATCGAGCATCCGTGTGATGGTCGTGATACCTCCATCATCATAATCGGCTACGAGAGTGATACTTATAAGGTTGGCCAAACCAGTAAACCTGAGAATCCATTCATAGCGTTTGCCTTGTTGCCGGTCGGCCGGGCGTTCCACCCAAGCAATGCTTCCATTCTGCATGCCGCCTGTCAAGAGCCACTGTCGCTGTTGCTTCCACAGATCGGTGGTGTCGCCGCCAGCGACGGCAAATGTCTTGCGTGCCTGTGATTGACGAATGGCGTTGTTTTGATTTTTCTCACTCTTGTTTTGCTGCTCTTCTAAGAGTGCGGCCGCTTTGTCGCACACTTCAATATACACATCAATATTATGAGCATACCATGCCAGCGAGTGGTCGTATTGCTCGGCAGTGACACCATGCTTGGCCATTACCGATTGTTTCAGCACTAATTTTGAGGAATCGCCGGTGAACTCATTGCCGCGCGCCTCAACGTAGGCCTCGGCAACGCTCAGGTCGGCCATGAGGCGAGCCATTTTTTTCTCGCTGATGATGGCGTCGGGAGCTTTGTCGCAAGCAACAAACGCAAACACAATGAGTGCTAATATGATGTGACGCAGCCTGCTCATGAATTTTCTTCGCCTTTTTCCTCCGTTTCCTTTTTGCTGTCAGAAGCAAGATATTTTGAATAAAACAGAATGAGAACCACCACACTCACGCTGAGCATGGCATCGGCAACGTTAAAGACGGGCTGGAAAAACACGAAATGCTCACCTCCCACGCCGGGCATCCATTGAGGCCAATTCCACTGGCATAGCGGAAAATAGAGCATATCCACCACGCGCCCCTGAAACAATGCGGCATAGCCGCCTTCGGGCGGAAATAGTTGTGCGGTTTCGGGATAGGGTGGCGCATTGAAGATCTGTCCGTAGGCAATGCAGTCAATCACGTTGCCGGCCGCACCAGCTGTAATGAGCGCAATGCAGGCCACAAATCCTCGAGGCAAATCGGTGCGGTGGCGCAAGCGAATCAAGAGGAAAACGAACACAATCACCGCAATGATGCGAAACCATGTGAGTAGCATCTTGCTGCCAATTTCCATGCCGAAAGCCATGCCGTTGTTCTCAATGAACAGCAGCCGGAACCAGTCGAAGATGACAAGTTCCTCACCATAGTAGAAGTGGGTTTTGACCCAAATTTTTACAATCTGGTCAAGCAAGATGCCTGCCACCACGATGATGGTGGCAAGCCAGCCGTGCGAAAGGCGTTTCATGGGCGCAACTTGCGTTGTTGCTCAATCTCTTTCCCTTCGACCGATGTGGTGGCATGTGGCACAGCCAGCAGTCGTCCTTTAGGAATAAGTTTGCCCGTGATGCGGCAAATGCCATAAGTCCCCTTCTCGATGCGAACAAGTGCCGCTTGCAGCTTGTTGATGAACTGCTGCTGGCGCTGTGCCCGCTGGCTGGCTTCTTCCTTGCTCAGAGTGTTGGCACCTTCTTCCATCACTTTGAAAGTGGGGTCGCTTTCATCAACCATGATATTGCTTTTGAGCAACTCCAAATTGGCCTGCGCGTGCGCTAGCTTGTCGAGAATGACTTGCTTAAACTCTTGCAACTCTTCGTCGGTATACCTCGTTTTTTCGATGTTGTCTGCCATAATACTTAAATATTAGGATTAACAGTTTCTCGATGAAATAAAGTGTTATAATTTTTACGCTTTGTCCACAGTGATGCGCACTTTGAGATCGTCGTTTTCGGCATCCACGGTGTCATCGCGTTCTATGGGTTCAATGGTAACGCTAATGGCCTGCACTTGGTCGGCAATATAGCTGCCATATTGTTTCACAGGCTCATTCACTCTCTCGTCGGGATGAATGCGCACCACCACTTTGTCGGTAATCTCAAAACCTTTCTTCTTGCGGATGTTCTGAATGCGATTCACCAACTCACGTGCCATGCCCTCGTTGCGCAACGCTTCGGTGATGGTGATATCGAGAGCAACGGTCAGGTTGCCTTCATTGGCCACGAGCCAGCCCGGAATGTCTTCGCTGATGATTTCAACGTCGGCGGCCTCCACAATAGCCTGTTGACCATTAATATCAAGGGTGATTTGCCCTGCTTTCTCAAAGGCGATGATGTCGCTTTGCTCCATTGTGGTGAGTGCGGCTGCCACGGCCTTCATGTTTTTTCCAAACTTCGGTCCCAGTTTCTTGAAATCGGGTTTCACTCGCTTGACCAAGATGCCGGCGTCATTGCCCACCAGTTTAATCTCTTTTACATTCACCTCACCCTTAATGAGATCGGCCACTGCCTCGATGGCAGCGCGCTGTTTCTCGTCCACTACAGGAATCATGATGCTCATCAGTGGTTGGCGCACCTTGATGCTTTGCTTGCGACGCAGAGCCAGCACCATCGACGTGGTGGCTTGAGCCAGCTGCATACGTTGCTCAAGTTGCTTGTCGATGACTGCCACATCGGCTTGAGGCAGCAGGGCCAGATGTACCGAGGTGGTGCTACCCGTGAGATCACGATACAGGCGGTCGCTAAAGAACGGTGCTACCGGTGCCATGAGCATGGCCACTGTGGTGAGGCATTGGTGCAGAGTTTGATAAGCGGCCAGTTTGTCCTGTGTCATCTCTCCACCCCAGAAGCGTTTGCGATTCAGGCGCACATACCAGTTGCTCAAATTGTCATTGACAAATTCGCTGATGGCACGAGCGGCCTTTGTAGGCTCATTGTCGTCGAGATAACGACGCACATCTTGCACGAGTGTGTTGAGCAGCGAAATAATCCATCGGTCAATCTCCGGACGCTCATTCATGGGAACAGCCGCGGCCTCGGTGTCAAAGTTATCCACATTGGCATAGAGAGCAAAGAACGAGTAGGTGTTGTAGAGTGTGCCAAAGAACTTTCGGCTCACTTCAACCACACCCGCTTCATCAAACTTCAGGTTGTCCCACGGCGATGAATTGCTTATCATATACCAGCGCAGGGGGTCGCTGCCGTATTGCTCGATGGCCTTAAAGGGATCAACCGCATTGCCAAGTCGTTTGCTCATCTTGTTGCCGTTTTTGTCAAGAACAAGGCCATTACTGATCACGCTCTTATAGGCCACGCTATCGAATACCATGGTGCCTATGGCATGCAACGTGAAGAACCAACCGCGAGTTTGATCCACACCTTCGGCAATGAAATCGGCGGGAAACGCTCGGCCACTCTCCACTAATTCCTTATTTTCAAAGGGATAGTGCTGCTGGGCGTAGGGCATTGCGCCACTGTCGAACCACACATCAATCAGGTCAAGCTCGCGCTTCATAGGCTTGCCTGTGGGGCTCACGAGGACAATTTGGTCCACATAAGGCCGGTGAATATCGATTTTATTGTAATTCTGCTCGCTATAATCACCCGGCACGAAACCCTTGTCGCGATAGGGATTGCTGGCCATGAAGCCGGCTGCGACCGATTTGTCGATTTCTTGATAAAGCTCTTCGATGGAACCAATGCAAAGTTCTTCACCATCGGCGCTGCGCCAGATGGGCAACGGCGTGCCCCAATAGCGGCTTCGGCTCAAATTCCAGTCATTCAAGTTTTCCAGCCATTTGCCAAACCGCCCCGTTCCCGTGTGCTCAGGCTTCCACTTGATGGTTTGGTTCAGCTCCACCATGCGGTCGCGAGCGGCGGTAGAGCGGATAAACCAGCTGTCGAGAGGGTAGTAGAGCACTGGTTTATCGGTGCGCCAGCAATGAGGATAATTGTGCACGTGCTTTTCGATCTTGAAAGCCGTGCCTGCCTGCTTCATGCGGATGCACAGATACACGTTGAGGTCTTCGGCCTTGGTGGCGGCTGCCTCGTCATATTTGCCATCCACGGTGTATTGCGGGTCATAGGCATTCTTTACCCATGCGCCGGCATATTCCTTATATTGCTCAATATTGACAAAATTGCGCACGAAACCTTCATCCAAGTCCTCAAGAACAAAATATTTTCCAGAGAAGTCCACCATGGGACGTGTTTCCATCTTCTTGTTAATCATGAACAGCGATGGAATGCCGGCAGCTTTGGCCACCGCGGCATCGTCGGCACCAAAGGTGGGCGCAATGTGTACAATACCCGTACCGTCCTCGGTGGTTACGTAGTCGCCTTGAATCACCCTGAAACCATTATCGTTGCCCACGATTTGGTCGTTCACTTTATCCACAGGCTTGACCCACGAGAAAAGTTGCTCATAACGCAAATTGAGCAGATCGGTGCCTTTGAATTCCGCAATCACTTTCCACGGAATTACCTTGTCGCCTTGCTGGTATTCATCCAAAGCCTTCTCACTGCCTTCGGGCTTAAAGTAGGCTTCAACGCGCGCCTTGGCCATGAGGTAGATGGCCGGTTTGCTGGTGTAGGGGTTGTAGCTTTCCACGGCCACATAGTCAATTTTGGGGCCTACGCACAAAGCCGTGTTGCTGGGAAGAGTCCACGGCGTTGTGGTCCAAGCAAGAATAGCCACATCGCTGAAACCCTCATCGGCTTTCTCTACGATGGCCTTAATGACGGGATGGTCGTTTCTTACGACTGCAAATTGAGCCGTGACGGTCTGATCTTTCACATCGCGGTAGCATCCCGGCATGTTCAGCTCATGGCTGCTTAAGCCCGTGCCTGCGGCGGGCGAATAGGGCTGAATGGTGTAGCCTTTGTAAAGGAGCCCCTTGTTATAAAGTTGCTTCAGCAGCCACCACAAACTTTCAATGTAGCTGTTTTTATAAGTGATATAAGGGTTTTTCATGTCCACCCAATATCCCATTTTGTGAGTCAAATCTTCCCACTCGCGGGTATATTTCATCACCTCTTTGCGGCAGCGGTCGTTATACTCGTCTACGCTGATTTTTTTGCCGATATCTTCTTTGGTGATACCCAGCGTTTTCTCAACGCCCAGTTCCACCGGCAGTCCATGCGTGTCCCATCCGGCTTTGCGCAGCACTTGATAGCCTTGCATGGTCTTATAGCGGCACACGATATCTTTGATGGTGCGCGCCATCACGTGGTGGATGCCGGGCATGCCGTTGGCACTGGGAGGCCCCTCATAGAACACGAAACTGGGCGCGCCGTCGCGCTCGCTCACACTTTTGCCAAACACGCCTTCGGCATCCCACATTTCGAGCACCTGCTTGTTGATTTCAGAAAGATTGAATTTGTTATATTCGTTAAATTTTTTCATTGTTCTTGAAAATATTGATTCCCTAATTTTTTATGATGATTATTTGATACCCTTACTGCCTTTGGCTCCGCCAAATCCTCCGCCCATGGCGAAGATGTTGTGGTCGAAGCTGGTGGTTTTACTTTCTTGCTCGCGCTTGCGCTTGAGTGCGAGCTGCACCAGCGTATCCATGAGTTTGGTGAAACTGATGCCTTTTCCTCTGTTCTCCCACAGATAGAATGAAAGTGAGCCCGGAATGGTATTGATTTCGTTCACATAAATGTCGCGCGTGTTGCCGTCGATCATCACATCGACGCGTGCAACGCCGTGGCACGACAGCACGCGAAACGTTTCGCCGGCCAAGTGCTGGATGCGCTTCGTTTCTTCTTCTGGCAACTCGGCTGGGAAACGCTTTGATGCGGCGGCCATGCCACGTTGGCCACTCTTGCTGCCCTTGCTCCCTTTGCCGCCACCCATGTATTTGTCCTCATAGCTGAGGATGTCGCCACTCATGATGGGCTGTTCCAGCACGCTGGTCTGGTACTCGTCGCAGTCGCCCAGCACCGAGCAGTTGATCTCTTGCAGATTCTCCACCATGTCCTCAACGATGATGCGCGAGCTGTATTGCTGCGCGTCGTCCACGCTCTCGATGAGCTGCTCACGGCTCGCGGCTTTCCCAATTCCCACACTGGACCCCAAATTGGCGGGTTTCACAATCACCGGATAACCGATGCGATTCTCAATGTCGGCAATGAGTTTATCGCGTTGCGACCACCACTGCTTGTCGGTAAACCACACATAGTCTACCACAGGAATATCGCAAGCGGCGAGAATCATCTTCATCGTGATTTTATCCATGCCATTGGCACTGGCGAGCGTGTTGCATCCGGCATAAGGAATGCCTATGGTATCGAGCAAACCCTCAAAAGTGCCGTCTTCGCCATTGCTGCCGTGCAGCACAGGAATCACCACGTCAAGGCGAGTGAGGATGTCGCTGCCCCAAAACGGCTTTTTGGTTTTGTATAAATTATAGTCACCTGTGATAGGACGCATATACACCTGCTTGCACCACTTGATGAGCTGGGGCATGTTTTTGAAGTTATTCACGTCCATGAGGGCATCTCCCGTGTACCATGCACCTTGCTTGGTGATATAGACGGGAGTGATGTCGTATTTATTGATATCGATGGCGGCCATAGCCTGCTGGGCCGAAAGCACCGAAATCTCATGCTCGGTGCTGCGCCCGCCAAAGAAAATGCCAATGTTTGTTTTCATATCGTTGTGATTAATATAATTTCTTTTATTTGAATGTGTCGGGCAAGTCATTCTCGAGCAACACCGTGTCGCCTTGCTGGGCCAGCGAGAGCATAAGTGCGTAACCCTCGGTGAAAGTGGCCACTGTGTGTAGCCTATCGGGATTGAATCCTGCGGCTTGAATGCCGCTCACGATGGCATCGCGATTATACTCACCCACGATAATGGCCACATCGGCAGTCTTTGCGATATGCTCGCCAAATTCGCGATTTCGTTGCTCTTGCATCTTGCCCAGCTCAATCATACCCGGAGTAATCACAAAATGCGTGCCGGGCATTTGGCTTAACACATCAAGGGCCATGCGGCTGCCGGTGGGATTGCTGTTATAAGCGTCGTCGATGATGGTGATGCCGCCGGCACGCTTCATGCTAAGGCGATGCTCCACTTGCTCAATGCGGCTCACGGCATATTGGATTTTTTCTTGTGGCACATCTAATTGAATGGCCATAATGACGGCGGCCATCAGGTTGCTGATGTTGCTTTCGCCCACAAGTTTGGTGGTGAGCTGGATGCGAGTGTCACCTCCCACCACAGTAAAGTGGGTGCCTCGTTCATTATAGCTTAAATCCTCCACATTATAGTCCACTTGCTCGCCCTCATTCATGGCATAACGCAGAGTGGGCACATTGCTCACATCGCGGCTGGCAACCAGCGGCCAATCATTGTTGATGATGGCCATTCCATCGGAAGGAAGTGCGTCGACCAACTCAAATTTGGTGCGTTGCACATTCTCAGGGGTCTTAAATGTTTCCAAATGCATTTCGCCCACGGCAGTCACAATGCCAAACTTGGGGCGCACGATGTCGCAAATCTCTTTAATGTCGCCCACGTTTTTTGCTCCCATTTCGCACACATACACTTGGTCGTAGGGGCGCAGCACCTCATTGATGGTGCGCACCACTCCCAATGTGGTGTTGAAGTTGCCGGGAGGCAAACACACCGAGTATTGCTCACTTAGGATTTTGCCCAAAAAAGTGCGTGTGCTCGTTTTGCCATAACTGCCGGTGATGCCCACCACGGTGAGCTGAGGCATGCCGGCAAGTTTTTCTTTGGCCATGTTGAGAAACTTGTTTTGCTCCCAACGGCGATAGGGTGTTAAAATCCAGTTGATGAGGAGCGTGATAAAGGGTGAGATGATGGTTAACGCTACCGTCACTCTGCACCCATTGAGCCACCCCTCGCGACTCACGACTGCGGCCACCACGGCAATGCAGAGGAGCAAAGCTGTGGCAAACTGCATCTTCACGCGCTTGGTGTATTTCAGAGGCAACTTGTATTTTTTGCGCAGGTCGCTTGCAATCAGCCCAACGATGCACAACGTCAGCAAAGCAATGTTGTAATAAGAATTGTAAACAAAAGGAACCACCAGAGCGACCATAATGGCCATCATGACCAAGCGCTTCACGGTGGTGCCTTCCTGACTTTGCGTGAGCCATCGCCAGTATCGTGAGGCAAAATAGCTGTTTTGTTGCAGCATTTGCATGTCCCATCGCAACATCAGGCCAAGAAACACAAGGCCTGCGAGCAGCATGATGGCAAATGTGATGAAGGCTGGTGTTGTCATGATGGTTGTGTTTTGTCTTTTTCGAGAAAACTGTTGAGCACAGCAGCCGTTTGAACGGGATTCTGCAAATAGCTATGATGACCACAGCCCGGATATGACACCAGCCCCGCATCGGGAATGAGATAACGCATCTTGTAGGCATCGGTGATGGGAGTGGCCGTATCGGCCTCACCCCAAATGAGCAGGGTAGGGCACTTGATAGACGGCATCACGGGCTTCAAGTCGGTGTTGACTAGCTTGTTCATGATGGCACGCATGGTGGGGCTGGAGTTTTTATAATCGCTCGAACCCAGGGCATGCTTGCGGCTGTCGAGCCATTGGCGTCCCCGCTTGTTGCCCATCAGGAATAGGGCCAAATGCTTTACCGCTTTGGCCGCGCCCACTTTCAGATAATAATTGAGGCCACGGGAAGGCTTGACTCCAGCTGCATCTATCAATATCAGTTTGTTGACGGTATGGTGGCTGGCATACTGAATGGCGATGCGTCCGCCGTGTGAGTGCCCAATCAAGATGGGATTGCTGATGCCTTCGGCTTGAATGAAGGCCTCAAGAAACCGGTCGTGTTCTTCAATTCCCCACACTTCTGCTGGCTCGCTGCTCTCTCCAAAACCCGGTAAATCCAAATTATAAACCTTGAAATGCGGCAGCAGGGCATCGGCAATACTCTGCACGTCGGCGTGCGTGTTGAGCCAGCCGTGCATCAAGATAACGGGTTTCCCCTCACCCTCAACCCAAAAAGAGAGTTTGATGCCGCAAATGTTCAGTTCTTTTTTCATTGACTCGTCATGTAATCAAAATAATCTGCAAATTTACTATTTCCTTTTCAAAAGGCCACTACTTGCGGCCACTTTTTTGAAAATATCTTGCCGCATAATTGGTCGATGCGGCGATGCGCCTCAAGGATTCTGTTTTGACTGATGCGTCCATCTTTAACAGCCTGCACAATGATGTCGACCAAGCGGAAAGGTCTTTCGACCTCAAATCCGGTGCTGATGTTGTTGCCCACGCAAAGCATATCGGCTCCGGCATTGATTGCCAAGACCACGGCTTGCTCCACCGAGTAATTGTCAACGATAGCCTGCATGTAAATGTCGTCGGTTACGATCACGCCATCGTAATGCAGCGAGTCGCGCAGCAGGCCTTGCAAGGTTTTGTGCGACAAGGTGGCCGGATATTGCTCGTCAATGTTTTGGTTCATGATATGAGCAGTCATGATGACATCGGTCAAGCCTGACTGTATGAGAAACTTGTAAGGTTCCAATTCAGAAGGTTGCCATGTGCGTGTCACATCCACAAAATTCCAGTGAGAGTCGCCGGTGGCACTGCCGTGACCGGGAAAATGCTTCAATGTGCATGCCACCCCACAGCCGTGATGCTCCTCAATCATCCAGCCTGCATGCCGAGCAATAGCTTGAGGGTCGGCCGAGAAGCAGCGTTGAATCTTTCCGAGGGCAGGGCACTCGCCTTTCACGTCGACCACTGGTGCCAAATTCAGGTTGACACCCATCATAGAAATCTCTTGAGCCATTTGTGAGGCGTAATGCCGGGTGGTGTCTTCGCTGTCGGTGTCGCCCAGATATTGGGCCGAAACGGTTTTTTTGAAACCATATTGAGGTTTCATGCGGGCTACCCGGCCTCCCTCTTGGTCAAGGGCAATGATGAGTGGATAGGTGGCTGCCGACTGCAAATCGCTTGTGAGGCATGCCAGTTGCCCGGCACGGGTGATGTTTCGCGAACCGATGGTTCCGCTCCCGGTTAGGTCTACATCAAAAAGAATAATTGCCCCCACATGCAAGTCGCGCACATAGCGCATCGCGTCGCAGTCATTGCTGATGCTATTTCCTTTGAAACCAACCATTAACATCTGTGCGGCGTATCGGCGCAGCAAGGAGTCGGGCATGAGAACTTCGCCCGAAACGGGCAACAAATTCGCCAAGATGAGCAGCAAAAAAAGAATTTTCTTCATACAAACCAATCATTTCAGGCTGCAAAGTTACCACTAATCGTCGATTTTTTCTTTTTTTCGAAGGCTGAATTTCTCCATTTTTTTATGTGACTGCGACTGGAGTCGCGAAGTTGCTTTGCTCCCGACTATGCAAAGAAAAACAAGTTTTCCTTTTGTGTAGCTCTCGTTTTTATGTAATTTTGCCGTCGAATAGTTATGGCGAGATGCCACGAAAATGAAATGAGAAAGTGTTAAGTGATAATTGAAAATGAAACTATCGGAATTAAAAACTGGTGAAAAAGGTGTGATTGTGAAGGTGCTGGGACACGGTGGCTTTCGCAAACGCATTGTGGAGATGGGTTTCATCAAGGGCAAACAAGTGGAGGTGCTGCTCAATGCGCCACTTGAAGACCCCGTGAAATATCGCATTATGGGCTATGAGGTATCGCTTCGGCACGACGAAGCCGACCTCATAGAAGTTGTGGGCGAGAATGCGGAAAGTCCGGTTTCGTCCAATGACCAACTGAAGCGAGAAGTGGTGGACGACCACCTCACCGAAGAACAGATGTTTACCGAAGCTCGCAAGCAACGCCGCGTCATCAATGTGGCCCTTGTGGGAAACCCGAATTGCGGCAAGACATCGCTTTTCAACTTTGCTTCGGGTGCCCATGCTCGGGTGGGAAATTACAGCGGTGTCACAGTCGATGCCACCGAGGCCCATGCCACTTTTGAAGGTTATGAGTTCAATCTGATTGACCTGCCCGGCACCTATTCGCTCTCGGCTTATAGCCCGGAGGACTTGTATGTGCGCAAATACATCGTGGAGAAGACCCCCGATATCGTTATCAATGTGATTGACGTATCGAATCTGGAGCGAAACCTATACCTCACCACGCAGCTCATCGATATGAATCAGCGCATGGTGTGCGCCCTCAACATGTTCGACGAGTTTGAAAAACGCGGTGACCATCTCGACATAGACTGCCTGAGCCAGCTTTTTGGGGTGCCGATGATTCCCACCTCGTTCAAAAATGGTCGGGGAGTGGATCTGTTGTTTCACATTATCATCAATATGTATGAAGGGGTGGACTATCTGGATGCCGATGGCAACATAAGTCCCGATGTGGCTCGTGAGATTCGTGAATGGCACAAACAATATGCGAGTGATGTGGCTCTTGAACACCAAGAAGATTTTGCGTCGAGCGACCGGCCTGTGAAAAACTATTTTCGCCACATTCATGTGAATCATGGCCAGTATGTGGAGCGTGGAATCGACGCCGTGAAGCGTGAGATTCAAAAGGACAGTACCATCCGCCATAAATTCTCCACCCGATATTTGGCCATCAAGTCGTTGGAGCATGACCAAGAAGTGGAAAAAATCATCAGTGCCATGCCCAACGGACAAGCCGTTTTGGCTGTTCGCAACAAGGCTGCCGAGCAGATTCTTGCTGATACCGAACAAGATAGTGAAACGGCCATTATGGATGCCAAATATGGCTTCATACGAGGCGCGTTGGGTGAGGCACAATATCGCGAAGGGAGTGATAACGACACCTATCGCATGACCCACTTGGCCGATAGCGTTTTTAGCAATCGCTATGTGGGATTTCCCATCTTCTTTCTCATCTTGTTTGTCATGTTTGAGACCACATTCGTGCTTGGCCAGTATCCCATGGACTGGATTGAGGACGGTGTGGCTTGGTTGGGCAACCTGATAGGGCGAGTAATGCCGGGCGGCATGCTGAAGGATATGCTCATCGACGGTGTGATAGGCGGTGTGGGATCGGTGATTGTGTTCTTGCCCCAAATTTTGATTTTATACTTCTTCATTTCGCTCATGGAAGACTCCGGTTACATGGCGCGCGCGGCTTTCATTATGGATAAACTCATGCACAAAATGGGCTTGCATGGCAAGTCGTTCATTCCCCTCATCATGGGCTTTGGCTGCAACGTGCCTGCTGTGATGGCCACCCGCACCATTGAGAGCCGCCGCTCGCGCATCATCACGATGATGATATTGCCTTTCATGAGCTGTTCGGCCCGGCTGCCCATCTACATCATGATTACCGGCACATTTTTTGCGTTGCGATACAGGTCGTTAGTGATGATCTCGCTCTATGTGGTGGGCATCATGGTGGCGGTGCTGGTGAGCAATATCTTTTCGCGCCATGTAATTAAAGGAGAAGACACGCCTTTTGTGATGGAGCTGCCACCTTATCGCATGCCCACCTCCAAAGCCATCGCGCGGCACACATGGGAGAAGGGTAAAGAATATTTGAAAAAAATGGGTGGCATCATTTTGGTGGCCAGCATTGTGGTGTGGGCTATGGGATATTTTCCGCATAACGACCACCTCACTCAGCAAGAACAGCAAGAGCAAAGCATCATCGGCACCATAGGCAAGGCCATTGAACCGGTGTTCGAGCCACAGGGATTCAACTGGAAACTCGACGTGAGCCTCATAGCCGGCTTGGGAGCTAAAGAAATTGTGGCTTCGACCATTGGTGTGCTCTATAGTGGCGACGACAGCTTTGGTGATGATGACTCATATAGCGACGACACCGATAAATATACCTTATTGCACAAACAAATGGTTGCCGAGGGACTCACACCACTTTCGGCCTATTGCTATTTGCTCTTTGTGCTGCTCTATTTCCCATGCTTGGCAACGATTGTAGCCATCAAAAATGAGACCGGCAAGTGGAAATGGGCACTCATTGCTGCCACCTACACCACGTTGGTAGCTTGGATCGTTTCGGCCGCCGTCTATCAGATTGGCTCTCTTTTCTGAAAATACACATAATGAAAACGTATTGGAACATCTCGAAAAATCTTCAGCCTCTCACAGAATGGCAGCCCAACTGTTGGATTCAAGTGACCGCACCCTCTGCAACCGAAGTTCGGTCGCTGGAAGAAGACTATGGTTTGCCCGGTGATTTTGTGACCGATATTGCCGATGTGGATGAGCGGGCGCGTTGCGACAGCGAAGATGGATGGACGCTCGTCATTCTGCGCATCCCCTTTGCCAAAGAAATGGCTTCACGCACCCCCTTCACCACAATCCCGCTGGGCATATTGTTTAAGGACGATGTGATCATGACCATTTGTCACAACGAATGCGATGTGGTGAAAGATTTTATCAGTTTTCATCAAAAAAGAGGAGAGGGGTTTATAGATGTGGTGGACATGACATTTCGATTGTTCCTCACCTCCTCGGTGTGGTATCTGAAGCACCTCAAGCAGATTGGCTCGCGCATCAATCAAGCCAAGCGGGCTTTGGACGACGACATCAATAATGAGTCGCTGGTGGCATTGTCGCGCCTGCAAGATTCACTCACCTATTTCATGACCTCCATCAGAGGCAATGAGAATCTGTTGCAGAAATTGCGCTTCAAACTGCCGGTGGATGAATTGGATATCGACCTAATTGAAGACGTGGGCATCGAAGTGACGCAGGCGCGTGAAATCGCAGGGATTTATAGTGACATTCTTGAGAGCACCATGGACACCTATTCCAATGTCATTAATAACAACATGAATAAAACCATGCGCACGCTCACGGCCTTTTCTATCGTCATGATGTTTCCCACAATAGTGGGTACCATCTATGGGATGAATCTGATCAACGGGCTTGAAACCAACCCCTATGGAATGCCCATCGCATTGGGCATATCGGTGGTGGCTTCGGCAGCGGCTTGGTTGGTGCTGAAGTACAAAAAACTCATCTGAGTGTAGGGCTTGCCGCGGTAGTAGAGGGCGAAGCACAGTGAAAAAAAACTTAAAAAAGCGGCTTTCATGGTGGCCAATACGAGTTAATGTGAGAAAAATCGTAAATTTGCAAATTCATCATTTTGTGTAACCTATGATTCGACCCATCATAAATGAGGAAATCATCAATCGCTTGCGAGCCCTTTTGAACGGAGCCAAACAAGTGGTGATTACTTGTCATCTTTCGCCCGATGGCGATGCGGTGGGTTCTTCGTTGGCCTTGTGCCACATTCTGCGCAGGCTGGGCAAAGACGCTTCGGTGGTTACGCCCGATATGGTGCCGCGCGCATTGCAATTTTTGCCCGGCATGCGCGACATCACAGTCTATACCCAACAAGAGGCTCGCGCCAAGCGACTCATAGACGATGCGCAACTGATATTCTGTTTGGATTTCAATACCTTGCGTCGCATCGACAAAATGGCCGACGCATTCACTGCCTCCGCAGCTACAAAGATTCTGATAGACCATCATGAGGATCCTGAAGACATCTTTGATTTGCAGATTTCTTTTCCCGAATTGTCCTCAACGTGCGAACTCCTGTACCGTGTGTTGCTCCAGCTGCACATGCTCAACCTGATTGACCGTGATGCGGCGCAAGCGCTCTATCTGGGCATGATGACCGATACCGGGAATTTCACCTACGGAAGCGACAATCCCGAAATCTATGAGATCTTGGCTTCGCTGATGCGCCGCCGTTTTGACAAGCAATGGATCTACAACATGGCCATGAACACCTTCAGTGCCGATTGCCTGCGCTTGCAAGGTTATGCCATCGACAAGAAAATGGAACTCCTGCCCGATGTGGGAGGCGCGTTCATTACCCTCACCCGACAGGAACTCAAACAGTACCATTATCGTAAAGGCGACACCGAAGGACTGGTCAATAAGCCTCTTGCCATACCGGGAGTGGATTGGGTAATCTTCATGCGAGAAGATGCCGATTACATCAAGGTGTCGTGCCGAAGTCAGGGCAACTTCTCGGTCAACGAACTTTGTAATAAGTATTTTCATGGTGGCGGTCATCTGAATGCCGCTGGCGGCGAATATCACGGCTCGATGGAGGAGGCTGTGGCTTCGGTTCTTGAAATAGCAAATGAAATCAAAAATAACCCAGAACTATTTATAATAACAAAATGAATAAAATAGCAATACGAAATTTGTTTTTACTGGCCATCTCGCTGGTGCTTTTTGTGGCGTGTGACGACGATGAGAGCTACAGCGACCGCCTGAATATAGAGCAGAAGGCAACGAATGCTTTTTTGGCTACCCAGCGTGTCGAAATGGATGTGCCAGCCGACAGCGTGTTTCTCACCGGCTACGATGCCCCATACTATCGCATTGACCCCGATGGCAACGTATATATGCAGGTGCTTGATGCGGGTGATCGGGCGAGCGATAAGCCTCGCGACAATCAGACCATTTATTTCCGCTTTACACGCTACAACCTCATTTCGTGGCAGGCCAACAAGGCATTCTCGGTATATCAAACCAATGAGGCCGACATGAGTGCCCAACCCACGTTCTTCCAATATAAGAACTTCACGTTGCCCACCTCGTCGCAATGGGGCTATGGACTTCAGTTGCCCATGACCTTCTTGGGCGCGGAGTGTGAGGTGAACTTGGTGATTAAGTCGCAATATGGCATGACCGATGAAATTTCTTACGTTCAACCATATCTGTTCCATGTGCGCTATTTCCACAGCCAAATATAGGAAATATTAGACTAAATTAATACTGATATGTCACTTATCAAATCAATCTCAGGCATTCGAGGCACGATAGGCGGCCCCGTGGGCGAAGGGCTCACGCCGCTCGATATCGTGAAATTCACCTCGGCCTATGCAACCTTTATTAGAAGAGAATCGCAAAAGAAAAGCAATGTGATTGTGGTGGGGCGCGATGCCCGCCTTTCGGGGCGCATGGTGCTCAACATGGTGGTGGGAACTCTCACCGGCATGGGCTTTGATGTGGTTAACATAGGGTTGGCCACCACACCCACAACCGAACTCGCCGTGGTGGGCGAGGATGCCTGCGGAGGCATCATCATCACGGCTTCTCATAATCCTAAACAATGGAATGCGCTCAAGCTCCTTAATGAGCGAGGCGAGTTTCTTACTGACGCGCAGGGAAAAGAAGTGCTGCGCATCGCCGAGGCCGAAGACTTCGACTATGCCGATGTGGAGCATTTGGGCCGCGAGCAAAAGAACTACACTTATCTGCGCCGCCACATCGATGCGGTGTTGGCTCTGCCGCTGGTGGATGTGGAGGCCATTCGTCGAGCCGATTTCACTGTCGCGGTCGACGCTGTGAACTCGGTGGGAGGTGTGGCAATACCCAAATTGCTTGAAGCACTAGGAGTGAAGCAAATCGAGAAACTGTATTGTGACCCCACGGGCAACTTTGGCCACACGCCAGAACCCATTCCTGAAAACCTCACGGGAATCAGCCGGTTCATGAAGCAAGGCAAGGCCGATGTGGGCTTTGTGGTCGATCCCGATGTGGACCGCTTGGCCATCGTGATGGAAAACGGTGAGTTTTTCGTCGAAGAATACACACTGGTGGCTGTGGCCGACTATGTGCTGAACCACACGCCGGGAGCCACGGTGAGCAACCTGTCGTCGTCGCGTGCCTTGCGCGATGTGACTGAAGCTCACGGCTGCTCTTACACGGCTGCTGCGGTGGGCGAAGTGAATGTCACCACCGAGATGCGCCGCACGGGTGCTGTGATAGGTGGTGAAGGAAATGGAGGGGTCATTTATCCCGAACTGCATTATGGACGTGACGCTCTGGTGGGTGTGGCTCTGTTCCTGTCGCTGCTGGCCCGCAGCGGCAAGAAAGTGAGTGAGCTAAAAGCCACTTATCCGCAATACAGCATCGCGAAAACCAAATTGGAGCTGAATCCCAGCATGGATGTGGATGCCATCTTGAAGGCTGTGGAAAAGCATTACGCCAACGAGCGCCTTACCACTATCGATGGCGTGAAAATTGATTTTGACGACTCGTGGGTGCATTTGCGCAAAAGCAACACCGAGCCCATCATTCGCATTTATAGCGAGGCTCACACCATGCAACGTGCTGAGGAATTGGGCGAAGAAGTAAAGAAAATAGTGCTGAGTCTTTGTTAAGTCAATTATTCACACTTTTTCGTCAGAAAACAGTGGGCAGTTTTGCTCACTGTTTTTTATGTGCAGATAAAGGTGTGCGAAAACCACCGGCTTACCCCAAAAGAAGCATGCCACCATTGCCTCTCCACTCAAGCCTCCAAAGGGTTTTAACATTTCTAACTTAAAATTTATTTATTTAACTTGCATTTGGCATTTGCTTTCAGCGGAATATAATAATTTTGCATTGAAAAGTGTCAGGCTGAAAAAGCGTGGCAATAAAATGACTTATTAAGAATCAAATATGGCAGAAACTGTTAATATTCGAGAGCTTAACGACCTGATTGCGAGCAAAAGTAACTTTGTGAACATGATTAAGCAAGGAATGGACACCACCATTGTGGGCCAGAAGCACCTTGTGGACTCTTTGCTCATCGCTTTGCTTGCCAATGGGCACATCTTGCTCGAAGGCGTGCCGGGCCTTGCCAAGACATTGGCGATTAAAACGCTGGCCAACCTGATTGATGCGCGCTTCAGTCGCATTCAGTTCACCCCCGATCTCTTGCCGGCCGATGTGGTGGGCACAATGGTTTACAGCATTCAGAAAGAACGCTTTGAGGCAAAAAAAGGCCCCGTGTTTGCCAACTTTGTGCTGGCCGATGAAATTAACCGTGCGCCGGCAAAAGTGCAGAGTGCTCTGCTTGAGGCGATGCAAGAGCGGCAAGTCACCATCGGAGAGCAAACCTTCAAACTCGACGACCCGTTCCTTGTGCTGGCCACTCAAAACCCCATTGAGCAAGAAGGAACCTATCCGCTGCCCGAGGCGCAGGTAGACCGCTTCTTGATGAAGGTGGTGATTGGTTACCCAAGCAAGACCGAGGAAACGCAAATCATCAAGATGAACATCGCGCCCGAACCCGTGAATGTGATGCCTCTTGTTACTCCTGCCGATATTATCGACACGCGTAAAGTGGTGCAACAAATCTACATTGACGAGAAGATTGAGCGTTATATCGTTGATATTGTGTTTGCCACACGCTTTCCCGGTGATTATGGCTTGAACGACATGAAAGGCATGTTGTCGTTTGGATCGTCGCCCCGCGCCAGCATCAGCATGGCGTTGGTGGCGCGCGCCTATGCTTTCATCAAGGGTAGAGGATATGTGATACCAGAAGATGTGCGTGCCATCTGCCATGATGTGATGCGCCATCGCTTGGGCTTGAGCTATGAGGCTGAGGCCAACAACATCACGGCCGACGAAATTATCAGTAGTATCCTCGACAAAATCGCGGTGCCCTGATGAAATGCCAAATGCAGATACTCAGATAAATTTCCTCAATGGAACGCAGCGAACTTCTTAAAAAAGTAAGAAAGATTGAGATCAAGACTAAGGGCTTGTCGCAAAACATTTTTGCCGGTGAGTAACACTCGGCATTTAAGGGGCGTGGCATGACCTTTAGCGAGGTGCGTGAGTATCAGTATGGTGATGACGTGCGCGACATCGATTGGAATGTGACCGCACGCTCTAACAAACCTTATGTGAAGGTTTATGAGGAAGAAAGAGAGCTCACCGTGATGCTGCTGGTGGACGTGAGCCA
The DNA here is from genome assembly GCA_017478855.1 of Muribaculaceae bacterium. Classification (GTDB taxonomy): domain Bacteria; phylum Bacteroidota; class Bacteroidia; order Bacteroidales; family Muribaculaceae; genus Sodaliphilus. Next base: position 21,132 of record JAFVCX010000131.1, read on the forward strand.
AAGCGGAGCTTTTGGCGCTGTGGGCGACGTGAAGCGCGAGGTCATGGCCGAAGTGGCGGCAACCCTTGCGTTTTCGGCCATACAGAACAACGACAAGGTGGGTGTGATATTCTTTACTGATCGTGTGGAAAAATTCATTCCGCCCAAGAAAGGGCGCAAACACATCTTGCTGGTCATTCGCGAACTCCTCGATTTCTCTCCCGAAGGAAGCGGCACCGACATCAACCATGCGCTTGAATACATGACGAGCGCTTTGAAAAAACGCTGCACCACTTTCTTGGTGAGCGATTTTATAGACAGCCACAACTATGAGAAAGCGATGTCGATAGCCAACCACAAGCACGACCTGATGGCTATTCAAGTCTACGACAAGCGGGAAGCGCAAATGCCCAATGTGGGGTTGGTTCCTATGCTTGATGCTGAGCGGGGCGGCGTACGATGGATAGATACCTCCAGCAAACGGGTGCGTCAAGCCTATGGCCGCTGGTGGTATGAGCGTCAGCAGGCGTTGCACGAAACGGTGCAGCGGTGCCGCGTGGACTTGGTGTCGACGGCCACCGACGAAGATTTTGTGAAGTCGCTCATGGCTTTGTTTAAGCAACGTGGCTAATGTGAATTCCATGAAGGATAATATGGCAAACAAACAACATAATCGTTTTCTGCTTACTTTGCTGTGTGCAATGGTTCTGCTCGCCGCCACGGCGCAAAAGGCCACCATCACAGCAAAGCTCGATTCCACGCTCTTGCTTATGGGGCACACAACGGCTTTGCACCTGCAAGTGGTTCAGAACGCGAGTTCTCAAGGCGTGTTGCCCGTTGAGCGTCAAGACACCCTCAACGCTGCGGTTGAGATTGCCGAGAAAATGCGCCCCGACACAATAGATTTGGGTAATGGCCGCATTCAAATCAGCCGCGACCTGATTCTTCAATCATTCGATTCGGGCTTGTACGCCTTGCCTCCCATATTATATGTGATTGACGGTGAAACGATTCAAAGCAAATCCCTTGCATTGAAAGTCGTTCCGGTAAAGGTCGATACCACGCAAGACATCGTGGGGCTAAAGGAAATAGAAGTGGTGCCGTTCAATCTGCTGGACTGGCTGCCCGATTTCATTACCGACTATTGGTGGTGTTGGTTGCTTTTGCTCATAATCTGTGCGGCCGCTTTGTACTATTATCACAGATGGTATAAAAAAGGAAAGAATCCTTTGCGACCCGAGAAAAAACGCTTACCGCCCTACGAAGAGGCTATGCTCAATCTTGAGGCCTTGAAAAATCGTCAGTTGTGGCAAAATGGGCAAGAAAAGGAATATTTCACCGGCTTGACCGATATCCTGCGTGTTTACATTGACCGTCGTTTTGCCGTGAACGCGGTGGAAATGACCAGTACGCAGATTGTTGAAACACTCAAGCAAAATGGTGAAACAAAGGCGGTGAACGAGCAGCTGAGCATGATTTTAGAGATGGCCGACATCGTGAAGTTTGCGGCTGTACGTCCGTTGGCCGACGATAACGAGCTGGCCTATCGCCGAGCCGTGAATTTTGTGGAACAGACGCGCCCCACCGACCCGTCGCAAGAAAAAGAGGAGGAAAAGCGATGAGGAGTTTAATGCATCCCGGTTGGCTCTGGCTGTTTGTGCTGTTTGTGCCCATCATCGCATGGTACATTTATAATTTGCGCACACAAGCACCCACTATGCGCATGAGCACCACCGAAGCATTCGACGCTTTGCCCATGAGTTGGCGTTCCGTGTTGCGGCATGTGGTTTTTGCGATGAAACTGGCTGCGTTAGGATGCTTAATCATCATCTTATGCCGTCCTCAAACGCACAATTCGTGGGAAACGAGCGATGTGGAGGGAACCGACATTGTGGTGGCTCTCGATGTGAGCACATCCATGCTGGCCAAAGACTTTAAGCCCGACCGCCTTGACGCGGCAAAAGAAGTGGCCACACAATTTGTTTCGGGCCGCACTCACGATAATATCGCTCTTGTGCTTTTTGCCGGCGAAAGCTTCACGCAAGTGCCTATGACGATGGACAATACCACGCTCATCAATGCCATAGCGCAGGTGAACACCAGCTTGCTCGAAGACGGCACGGCCATAGGCGACGGCATTGCCACGGCCATCAATCGCATCAAAGATGGCAAGGCCGTGAGCAAAAGCATCATTCTGCTCACCGACGGCTCTAACAACACCGGAGTGGTTGCCCCTCTCACGGCAGCACAGATAGCTCGCCAATATGGCATTAAGATTTACACAATAGGCGTGGGTAGCAATGGTTCCGCTCCTTATCCAGTGGCCATTGATTATGCCGGCAATGTGCAGTATCAAACGTTGCCCGTGGTAATTGATGAAGCGGCACTTAAAAAAATAGCCGCAACGACCGGTGGCAAATATTTCCGTGCCACCAACAAAAACGTGCTTGCCCAAGTGTTTAAGGAAATTGATGCTCTTGAGAAAACTCACCTCGATGTGCAGCGATTCACTCACACGACCGACAACTATTGGCCGTGGGCATTAGCTTTCGCGCTCTTGCTGTTACTGGCCATTTTGGCCGACTACACACTGCTGCGGCACATTCCTTAAACCGATGAGATCACATGGCTCTTAAAAAAGAAACAAATGTTTAGCTTCGCTTATCCACAATACTTTTACCTGCTGCTGTTGCTTCCCGCAATAGCGGGCCTCTTCCTTTGGGGGCGCGCAAAAAGAAAACGCAATTTGGAGCAGTTTGGGCGGCAACAGGTGGTGAAAAACCTCATGCCCGAAGTGTCGCCCTATAAACCGTGGGTAAAACTCACGCTTGAGTTGCTGCTGGTGTTTCTTGCGGTGGTGATTCTGGCGCGTCCACGCGCAGGGGTGGGCAAGGCCACCGAAAAGGTTCGCGGCATCGAGGTCATGGTTGCCCTCGACGTGTCTAATTCAATGAACGCCAGCAGCACATCCAACCAGCAAGACATCAGCCGCCTGCAACGCGCAAAGCTTTTGGTACAAAAACTCATCGATAGCTTTGACAACGACAAGGTGGGATTGGTCATTTTTGCCGGTAATGCTTATATGCAGATGCCCATGACCAGCGACCTGAGCTCGGCAAAGCTCTTTCTCGACAACATCAACACCGAGATGGCTCCCACGCAGGGAACAGCCATCGGGGCAGCCATCAACATGGCCAAGCACAGCTTCACGCCTCATGCAAAAACGCAAAAAGCCATCATCGTTATTACCGATGGCGAAAACTTTGAAGACGATGCGGCAGGGGCGGCTCATCAAGCGCAGAAACAAGGCATTCAAGTGAGTGTGATCGGTGTGGGCAGCGACCACGGAGCTCCCATTCCCATGCCCGATGGCTCTTATTTGACCGACGACAATGGCCAGCCGGTAACCTCGTTCCTGAACGAACAAATGGCGCAAGACATTGCTCGAGCCGGAAAAGGCATCTACGTCAATGGCAATGCCAACGATGCTGTAGAAACGTTGCACGAAGCACTCGACAAGCTGGCCAAGTCTGATTTGGCTCAAATGACCTATACCCAGCACGACGAGCAATTTCCCGTCTTTGCGGCCATCGCCTTTGTGTTGCTCATCGCGTTGCTCCTTCTGCTTGAACGCAAAAATCCGTGGCTTGAGAAATACAACTTCTTTACCCGAAATTCACAATGAGAATGCAACGCATAAAATATGTGCTGATGTGCCTGCTCGTGCTCTTGGCATCCATGCCGGCTCAAGCGGTTGAAAAAAGTGTGAAAAAAGAGCGAAACCACATTCGTGCCGGCAACGCCTTGTTTCATGCCAAGCGTTATGCCGAGGCCGAGGTGGAATATAACAAGGCATTAGAGGTGGCCCCCACAAGTGAGGCCGCGAAATTCAATCTTGCCACAGCCCTGCTCATGCAGGGAGGCAACGCCGCGGGCGATGACGAAAAAGATAAGGAGAATAATCCCGTGAATCGCGCCGTGAAACTGCTTCAAGACTTGTCAGAGCATGCCACTCAAAAATCCATGCGTTCCAAGGCACATTACGATTTGGGCAACATTTCCTATGCCTCGCAGCAGTACCAGCAGGCGGTAGATTGTTATAAAAAAGCCCTGAGGCTCGACCCCAGCGACGACCAAGCCCGCTACAACTTGCGCATGGCGCAACTCAAGCTGCGCGACCAGCAAAACCAAAACAAAAATCAAAATCAGGACAAGAATCAAAACAAAGATAAGAATAAAGACCAAGACAAGAACAATCAGGATAAACAGAACCAGCAAGACAAAAAACAGCAAAATAATCAGGAACAAAACCAGCAACAACAGCAAGGAGGCATGAGCCAGCAAAATGTGGAACAGGTGCTGCAAACCATGCAAAATCAAGAGAATGCCACGCAACAGCGAGTGAACATGGAGCAAGCAAAACAGAAACAAAGAGAACGGGCCCGCACCAATCGCCGCTGGTAATGCCAACTATGTGACAGTCACAGAACAATGAAAGCAAACCACAATAACATAGTCCGTTGCCTATTCTTCATGGCGTGTCTGCTGACGGTGCTCACCGTGCAGTCGGCAGTGACTTTCACGGCCCATGCTCCACGTCAAGTTGAAAAAGACAGCAAGTTTAAGGTGAGTTTTGTGCTCTCTGATGCCGAAGGCTCTTCATTCACGCCACCCGATATCGCAGGGGCGCAAAAAATCTATGGGCCTGCTCTCTCCACCAGCTATAGTTCGTCGTGGGTCAATGGCAAAACTTCACAGTCGTCGTCGCAAGAATACACGATGATTTATAAAGCCACTTCGGTGGGGCGGCTCAATGTGGGTGCCGCGACAATCGAAGTGGGAGGCAAACGCCTGTCCACGCGGCCCATCACCATCGATGTGATACCGGCCGGCAAAGCCAGCCAGTCACAGCAACAATCCTCCCCGTCGCAACAACCTCAACCGCGCGGTGGAGTGCAGTATAACGACCCGCTCACGCAAGGCACCGAGAAAAATGTTACGGGCAACGACATATTTGTGCGCATCGAAATGTCAAAACCGCGTGTGTATGAGCAACAAGCGGTGGTATGCACCATTAAGCTCTACACGAAATATCAAGTGTCGCAGTTCATACCCACCCTGCAACCGTCGTTTGATGGATTTCTCATTGAGGAAATTCCCATGCAACCCAGCCTGAACAATGTGGAAACCCATCATGGCCAGCAATACATGGTGGCCGTGCTGAAAAAGTGCATTCTTTATCCGCAGCAATCGGGAAAACTCACCATCACGTCGGGTAACTACGATGTAAATGTGGTTCAATACGAAAACTTCCGCACCATTTTTGGCACATTGTCGCAACCGGTTGAGAAAAAACTTGTGGTAAAATCCAATAGTGCCACAGTCAATATCCTTCCGCTTCCCGAGCCACGTCCGGCAGGATTTAATGGCGCGGTGGGTAAATTTAATGTGACTACCGAGCTGAAACCGGTCTCACTCAAGACCTATGCCGCCGCCACCTATTCCTATCGCATCGCGGGCACGGGCAACCTCAAGTACATAAAAGCGCCCGAGGTCACGTTCCCAAAAGAAATGGATGTGTATGACCCCAAAATCGATGTCAAGATTAATGCTGGTAGCGACATGAATGGCACGGCAACAGTCAACTACACGTTCATTCCTCAGTTTGCCGGCAAGTTTGTGATTCCGGCTTCGCATTTCGTCTACTTCAACCCCGACACCGAGCGCTACGATTCCATCGCGGTGCCGGCCACCACCCTGCAAGTGGCAAAGGGCGAAGGGGCACCCTCCAATCATTATAGGCTGAAAAACATGGACATTCGTCACATTCATAATGCGAATGGCTCATTGAGCAAGAATCCCTCCTTCATGCTGCGCCATTGGGGCTACTGGCTCGCCTACTTGATTCCCACGCTGACTTTTGCCGCTACACTCGTTTATTACCGCAAGCAGCTTAGGTTGCGGGCCGATGCGTCGCGTCTGCGCAATCGTCGGGCGGGCAAGTTGGCCAATCGTCGCTTGCGCAAAGCCCAGCGGCTGATGGCAAGCAATGCGGCCCCTGCGAAATTCTATGGTGAGTTGCTCTCTTCAGTGTGGGGATACATGAGCGATAAATTCAATATACCCGTTTCAGAACTGAACCGCGACAACCTCATGGAAACCCTTAACCAGCATGAGGTGGATGATGAGCTGAAGCAGCAAATTCTCGACCTGATTGATCAGTGTGAGTTTGCTCAATACGCGCCACAACTTTCTGGCGACGACCGTCGGGTTGTATTTGAACGTGCGGCCTCGGCCATCAACTCTCTTGAAAAACTGAAACCGGCAAAACCCTCTCAGTCATGAAACAAATAGTTTTGCTCGCACTTTTGATTTGGACATGCAGTTCAGCCGCCGCCTCTCGGTTGCAGCAGGCCAACGACGCATATAACCGCGAACTCTATAATCAGGCTCTTCAGATCTATCTGTCGCAGGAGAAAACGGGCGAGGTGAGTGCCGACCTGTACTATAATATAGGAAACACCTACTATCGCCTTAAAGACAATGGTCATGCGGTTCTTTATTATGAGCGTGCTCTTTTACTCGACCCGTCAAATAAAGACGCGCGTTTTAATCTGGAATATGTGCGCGAAAGGGCCGGGCTGCAAATAGACGAGGGAAACAGTTTCTTCTCGCTTTGGACTGAAGAGAAAGTGAGCCATTTGAGCAGCAACAACTGGGCCACGATTGCCCTCGTGTCCTTTTTGCTGGTCTTGGCTGCGCTGGCACTGTATATATTCTCCGACAGCACTTTATTTAGAAAAATAGGTTTTTTTGGCGGATTGCTGGTTGCATTGGTGTGTGCCTTATCACTTGTTTGCTCTTGGCACATGTGCGACAAAGTGCAAAACCGCACCGATGCCATAGTGATGGCCGAGGATGCCACATTCAGTACGGCTCCTCGTGCGCCCAAAGATCAAAGTGAAGTAGCTTTTAAGCTCAAGCAAGGCATCAAAATCAGCGTTGTGGATAGCGTCAAGGTGGCCGACAAAAAATGGTGTCAGGTTAAACTTACCGATGGCCGCGTCGCTTGGATTTTGGCCGGCGATATCGAAATCATTTGAAATATAACATAAACACAACTGAAATGTCATGATTGAATATCTCGATGCGATAGACCAAAGCGTTTTCTTGGCCATTAACGGAAGCCACATAGGTTACTTTGATTGGGTGATGTGGTGTGTGTCGAGCCGGTTGTCATGGACTTTAATTTTAGTGGCGTTTCTGTTGGCCTTGCGCAATAAGGGCTGGAAGCATGCTTTGCTCATCATCATGGCAGTGGCGTTGGCCATCTTGGTGGCCGATCAAATCTCATCGGGCTTCATTAAGCATGCGGTGGAGCGGTTGCGTCCCTCGCATAATCCCTCGCTTGAAAATACGATCCACATCGTCAATGGTTATCGGGGCGGCATGTATGGTTTCGTGTCGAGCCATGCGGCCAATTCGTTTGCCGTTTCACTCTTGTTGGGGCTGGTCACAGTGCGCAAGCGGGTGTTGTGTGCCATGATGGCTTGGGCGGTGCTTCAGTGCTACAGCCGGGTCTATCTGGGCGTTCACTATCCGGGCGACATCTTAGGTGGGGCTGTTGTGGGGCTTTTGTCGGGATGGCTCGTCTATCGCTTGTGGCTTGTGGCCGAGCGCAGGCTGCTGCGCGGAGATGGCGTTTTGCTGTCAGAGCGCGATGCCACATGGCTGGCACACAGCGTGTGGCTCTCGGTGACTCTCATGTTGCTCATGCCTGTTTTGCTCATGCAATTCGACCAATAAAAAGATAATTTCTCAAAAAAGATAATATGAAAATCATCACGTTTAACGAATTAAGAAGAATCAAAAACCAGTTGCCCGAAGGCTCCACTCATGTGATTGCCGATAAGTTGAATTTGAGCGTGCAAACGGTGCGCAACTATTTTGGAGGCACCAATTATGATGCCGGCGAGAATATGGGGCTTCACATCGAACCGGGTCCCGACGGAGGATATGTGACGCTTGACGACACAAAAATCTTAGACATGGCTCTTGAGATTCTTTCCGATTCAGAGAAAAAATAAACCCTTTCATCTTCATTTTCATTGCGCCTCTCCACACGACATCAGCTCCAAATGTTTGCCGGCATGGCATTGTTTGCCTTGCTGGTAATGTTTTTGGTGTCGGCCGACTCGTACACGCACGACTTCTACGACCATTTCGACAGTGCCACCTTTTTCACCAGTGGTAAAGCGTGGATGAACGGCATGGTGCCCTACGTGGATTTCTCTGATTCCAAAGGGCCGCTGCTGTGGTTCATATATGGGGTGGGGTACTTATTGACTCCTCGCAGCTATGTGGGCGTGTTTTGGATCACCGTGATAATCTATGCCTATATTTTCTTTTGGCTGGCCAAAACCGCTCTAATCTATCTGGGAAACCGTCGCAAGGCGATGATGGCAGCAATGCTCACGGCATTGTCCATCTATTTCCCATTGGTGCGTTATGAAACGCGAGCCGAGGATTTTTGCCTTTTTTTCTTTGTTTGGTCACTCTATCATGTGTGCAACCGGCTGCATGGCACCGGAGCAACTGATGGGCAATCGCTCAAAAAGACCGCATGGGTGCTGGGTGTGAGCATGGCGGCCACGTTGCTCATCAAGTATAATGTGACGGTGATGATAGGAGTGATGGCCTTGTTGGTGCTACACGCGTCGTGGAAGACCGGTGATGGCGTGTGGAAGCCGATGGGGCACATCGTTTTGGCTTTCACCATCACACTGGCCCCTATGGTGGCCTATATGCTTGCCGGAGGATGGTTTTTCGATTTCATCCGTGAATACTTCATTGTGACGATGGATGTGGTGAAGAATCAGCATGAAATCATGAGGCATCCCGTGTATTTGCTTTGGGCTAACCGGTGGACGGTGGGAATTGTGCTCGGTGTCAACGCCATCTCGGCATGGGCCGTCACGCGCTATGCGCAACGTTACCGTTGGGCTGTTGCCGCAATATTTCTCGTTACTTTCTTTTTGATAGTAAGCAATGCTTTCTGGCTTTACTATTACGCCATGTGCAGCACATTTGTGCTGTTTGGTTGGGTAGCTGTCTTTCTGCTATTGGGAAAAAACACGCTGTCAAGAAGATGGCATGTTGCAGCGGTGGCCGTTGTGACCATCGTGACCGTCACTGCCATGCATGCGCTGCGTGATGATGAAAGCTGGTTTTTCCGCGACAATGCGGAGCGTGCCACTCTCTACCGCTATGCGGCTATCATGTCGCAAGTGAAGCATCCCACGATTGTCTACTACAATACTTGCACTTCGGGCTTCGGTGTTCCGGTGGAGAGTTTGCCGGGCTGCAAATACTGGACATCACAAAGTGGTGCCACCACGAGGATGGACGACGATCAGCGCCAAGCTATTGAGAGCAGACGCACCGATTTCGTAATAACGATGAAAGACTATGATGACCCGGCATGGCTCAGGGCACAGGGCTATCATCTTTATGACCACGACAGCCGCCTGACGATGAGGTTATATAGTCGTGATAGCCTTCCCGAACCGCCTGCAAACTTTTATGTGACTAATCAAGACGTGCTACTGAAGCGCAACTTGCTCAAACCATGATGCTTTGCCCGGCTGGCACATGGACGCACCGGCCATAGCCGGGATTCTGATAAAGCGACCATTGAGTGGCTTCACGGTCGCGCCCCCACATGTGCATGGGTATGAAAATCGCCACTCTCACCGATTTTAGAAATTCGCGCGCCCCATAAGCCCAATCGCCTCCAATGTTGGGTACCACGGGCATCATCGCCACGTCAATTTCGGGAGCAAATTGGGTGATGCGCGTGAGAATGGCATGAAAATCACCTCTTGCTTTGCGCACGGTAGCCGCGTCGTGCTCCTCACTGAAATCCCAGCAGGTGTAGTCGCCAGCATGAAACACTCGTTTCTCGCCAATCGACACGAGAAAGCTCACGCCCACATCGGTTGAGTCAAAAGCACGCACGGCAATGCGCGTGTCGCTCCAGTCTTCATCGTGATGCAGAAAGTGAATGGAGAACGCATCAAGGTTGCGGCTGCGAGCAAGCTTTCGCCGGCACTCGTTGGCAATAATGTATTGAATTTCAGAAACATATATATCCCAATCAAATATCTCAGGGTTCAAATGGTCGCGGTGGCTGTGCGAAACAAACACATAAAGCCGTTTGGCTCTCGCGAGAATTTGAGGGATGATGCCGGCAGGATCAATGTAATAATCGAAAATAAGCGTGGCATCATCGGTTTCAATTACCATGCCGCTATGTCCCAAGCAAGTGACCGTCATTTGTCCTTCCTTTCTTCAGACAGGCTCGAAATCATGCGAAAAGTTGTCATTTTTCGACAATACCTTTCATGCTTAAAGCAATGCGTTTTCTATCGATGTCGACCGAGAGTACACGCACACGCACAATTTGTCCGATTTTGACAACTTTTGTTGCATCGACTACCCTTTTCTCGGCCAGTTGAGAGATATGTACGAGTCCTTCTTTATGCACGCCCACGTCCACAAACGCGCCAAATTGGGTGATGTTGGTCACAATGCCATTGAGCACCATACCTTCGTGCAAGTCTTTGATGTCGCTCACATTCTCATCAAATTCGACTTGCTGAACGCCTTGTCGAGGGTCGCGGCCGGGTTTTTCAAGCTCCCGCATGATGTCAACGAGAGTGGGCTCGCCCACCTCGTCACTCACATATTGCCGCAGATTGATGCGCTCGCGCAAACTCTTGTCGTTAATCAAGTCGGCCACGCTGCATCCGCAATCTTTGGCCATGTGCTCAACGAGCGCATACCGCTCAGGATGCACGGCCGAATTGTCGAGCGGATTGACACTCTCCGGCACACGAAGGAAGCCTGCGGCTTGTGTGAATGTTTTGACACCCATCTTGGGCACATCCATGAGTTGCCGGCGGCTGGTGAAGTCGCCATGCTCGGCACGATAGGCCACAATGTTCTGTGCCAGCGAGGAGCCTAAACCGGCCACATAGGTGAGCAGTTCTTTTGAAGCGGTGTTGAGGTTCACACCCACCTGATTCACACAGCTTTCCACAGTGAACTGGAGCGCGTCCTTCAGCTTGTTTTGATCCACGTCGTGCTGATATTGCCCCACACCGATGGACTTGGGGTCAATCTTCACCAGCTCGGCCAACGGGTCAAGCAGGCGGCGACCGATAGACACAGCTCCGCGCACGGTTACATCTTCATTGGGAAACTCCTCACGAGCAGCTTTTGAGGCCGAATAGATAGAGGCTCCGCTTTCGTTCACCACATGCAGTTCTATCTTGTGAGGCAGCTGCAAACGCTTCAAGAATCGCTCGGTTTCCCGGCTTCCGGTGCCGTTGCCCAATGCAAATGCCTGAATGTCATACTTCTTGACAAGTCGGGTGAGGGTGGCAGTGGCTCCTTCGATATCGTAATGGGGAGCCACGGGATAAATCACATCGTGATACAGCATGTTGCCTTGCTCGTCAAGGCATACGATTTTGCACCCGGTGCGCATGCCCGGGTCGATAGCCATGATGCGTTTGCGGCTCAGAGGTGGGGCGAAAAGGAGCTGACGCACATTTTGGGCAAAAAGATTGATGGCCTCCTCGTCGGCCCTCGCTTTGCTTTGGGCGGCAAACTCGGTTTCAATCGAGGGCTTGAGCAAACGCTTGTAGCCGTCCTCAATGGCTTTCTCGACCACTGCGGCGGCCTCGCTGCGATTGCGCACCACTTGCCGGCAAATGTTGTCGAGTGCCCGGTCATCGTCCACGTCCACGCTCACACGCAAAAAGCCTTCTTTCTCTCCACGCCTGATGGCCAACAGCTGGTGCGATGAAACGCGTTGTAGCGGCTGCGAGTAGTCATAGTAGTTCTCATAGTTGCGCCCCTCGATTTCTTTGCCCTTGATAAAGTGGCTTTTTAGTTTGGCCTCGCGTCTGAACGACCTGCGCAAGATGTTGCGAATTTGCGCGTCCTCGCTTGTGCGCTCGGCAATGATGTCCTGCGCCCCGGCAATGGCCGCTTGCACATCGGCCACCTTATCACCGACGAATGGAGCGGCCAGCTTGTGCAGGTTGTCGCGCATATCTTGGCGCATGATGGCATCGGCAAGAGGTTCCAACCCCAGTTGCCGTGCAGCCTCCGCCCGGGTCTTTCGTTTGGGCTTATAGGGTAGGTAGATGTCTTCGAGCGCAGTGGCATCCCAGCATGCGTTGATGCTGGCCGCCAACTCGGGAGTGAGTTTATCTTGCGCTTCAATCGTTTTAAGGATAGTGGCGCGACGCTTTTCCAGCTCATGATAATAGCGCAACCGCTGCTCAATGGACTGGATGGCCACTTCATCAAGACCGCCTGTGGCTTCCTTGCGATAACGGCTGATGAACGGAATGGTCGCTCCATCATCGAGAAGACTGATGGTGTTGCTCGTTTGATGAACGGAAATGTTGAGTTCTTGCGCTATGAGTGTAGCTACTTGGCTGGCCATGTTTAGTTTTGTGGTAGTAAGGTTAGGATTTCTTTCGGGTGAGTTGAATAACGGTGATTTCGGGGGTGGCTCCCATGCGCATGGGCACTCCCACCATGCCGATGCCGGTGTTCACATACAGGTGCTGCTCTCCCACGGTGTAAAGTCCGCCCCATCGGCGATAGCGCAACCTTGCGGGTGACAGTTCGAGTCCGAAAAGGTTGAAAATCGTTTGAAACGCGTGCGTGTGCCCCGATAGAGTGAGTGTGGCATTGGTCTTGCCCACAATTTCGTGATCCCATTGCTTGGGATTGTGTTGCATGACGATGAGCATGGCACTATCGGGGTAGTGGGCTATGGATTGCTGAAGATTGGCATAATTCAGAAAATCCTTCTCGCTATAATTTTCTTCACCGGCCACCACGATTCCCTTGCGCACTTCAACCCACTCGTTGCAAAGGACTTTCCATCCGGCTTTTTGCATGAGCAGGCGCAGAGCTTGTCTATCGGCCTCTTTTTCTTCGGACGAAGCCCAATCGGTGTAATCGTCATAATCATGATTGCCCGAAACCGACAACACGCCATCTCGCGCCTGCAAATTTGTCAAAAGTTGACAATAAGGCTCGGCCTCGCTGGTCATGCGGCTCACAAGGTCGCCGGTGAAACAAATGAGGTCGGGTTTCAGCTCATTCACTTGCTCAAAGACACTTTGCAAATAGTCTTTGTGACTGCCGTCGTAGGTGCCCAAATGCAAATCGCTGATGTGGACTATGGTGTAGGAATCGAGGTCGGCAGGCAAAGAATTGGTTTCGATGGTGGCATGCTTCACGCGATATGTGAAAGGCGTGAGCAGGGTAGCCCACAACATGAGTACGAGCACGCACACGCTCACTACCCATGCGCTGCGTCTGATGAACCGCTGGTTGCGCCAGTGCAGCCAGCGCCGCAACGAGAGGGCATGAAGCCCATAACCCAAAAGCCGTGGCACATACACGCACATGTAGCCCCACAGAACCCACATCATGACCACAAACGCGTGATTGCTTAGAGAAGGCGACCTTAGGGGGACGAAACAGCACACGCTCAAAAAGACGGCATGCATTAGAGCGGATGTGACCATGTGGAGTGTCGTGGCTTTGCCATGCCACACCCGCCGCTTGGTTAAGTGTCGCGCGATGCGCCAGTCAACCCACAGGTTGACGATAAGCAGCACCAATAATCCTATCCACTGTATTCTCACTTGAGTGCTTCGAGTTGGTTGGTGAGCGGATTGCTATACATTTGCAACATTTTAGTGTACATATAATAGCGGTCGAACTCACTGAGTTTGATGTCGGTTTTCGAAATCTGGTCGCTCAAATATTTCGTGAACGCCTCTTTTTCTTCGGGAGTGTACTCGTGGGCGAAATCCTTGTTGTCGAAGAGGATGTCATGGGCGATATAGTTGGTCTTGAATACTTTGTAATTCAAGTGAATGGCGTGGTCGATAATGGCACAGATGCGCGAAACAGTGAGCATCTTATCGAGGTCTTCGGGAATCTTGTCGAGTTCATCGTTGATGCAGGGTGTGAACGAATAGTGAACTTCTCCCTTATATCCCATGATGCCCGTCTGCATGCTGATGAGATCGTCCTCTGGACTCTTCTTCCAGTTAGGATTTTTGTCTTTCATGAGGAACTCTTTGGCTTTGAGATAGTCGTTGGGGTCATATTCATAGCTGATGGCTACGGGAGCGATATTGAGTTCCTTAAGGCTCTCGACGATGGATTTTTCTCTTGCACCATAGGTGAGCATCTTGATGAGGCTTTCCTGCGTGCGGTCGTTGCTGTCCTTGCAGCGACCTTCTCGCTGCGCAATCCATACCGATTCGCCCTTCTGCGTGATGGCAAAGTGCATGTAACTCTATAGCTGAATGGCAGCTTGCAGGGTTTGGATTCGGCCCAAGTTCCGCTTAACGATGAAACTCTTGTTGAGCCTGACGAGCTTATTGATCCAATCGAAAACGAGCAGGTTGTTGCCGATGGCGATTTCGCACGACTCGCGTCCGTCGTTGAGCAAGATGTAGCCCAACTGTGCCGAATCGAGCACAATGTCGCGATGATTGGTGATGAACATATTGGGCACGTCTTCGCTGGTACACTCTTTAAGACCGCTCGATGTGAGTCCGCTTGTGGTCTTGGCCAAAAGACCCTCAATGTAGGGTTTCATGATCTTCAGCTGGAATTCATGCTTTGAGTTGAGGCTTAAAAGCTGGTACTTGAGTTCGTTGTATTTGTAATTGGGGAGCACCATGCCCACGATCTTGCGAAAAGCGGGTTCTTCCACAAGAATCGACATGGCGTTGTGGAAATCTTTGTCGGCAATGGGACAAATATCCATAAATTCTGCCGGGGTAATCACATTCTCTTTTTTCATATTGCAGATTATCTTAATGTTATTGGAAGTCAAGAAAAATTTTTGCTAAAGTACAAAAAATATTTCAATTTGCCTGCTTTTAGGCACTTTTCTAATGTGGATGCTTAAATAAGGCGTGTGAAGGCCGCCGCTTGAAGAGAAAACTGACGTTTTTAGCGGATGCAAAAAAGAGGATGCGCCCATTTGAACAGGTGTGCATCCTCTTTGCAATATAAGTATCAGATATGTGTCGTGTGTGCTGACGGCCCTTAATGGCGACGACCGTTTTTCGTCTTCTTTTTTGCCGCCGGCTGTGCCTGCTCAAGCCCAAGCCTGATGTTTTTAATCACGGCTTCACTTGAATAGGTGGCACCCGTCACGGCGTCAACGTCCATGCTGAGGGCTTCGGCCACCGTTTTCCCCTCGTAGAGCGGGAAAATCTTTTTGATGGCACGCTGAAAATATTGAGGGGTTTCTTGGTTTTCAAGAGCCTCAATCTTTTCGATTTTGCCATTCTTCAGATGAATGTTGAGTGGGGTTGTGCCATTGTACCCATAAACCTTTTTTGCAATCTCGCCAGTGTAGATCACTTGCGATGACGTGGTTTTATTGCTTGTCGCTTTCTTTTTGGCTTGCGCCGGCACGGCGGCGATGAGTGCAGTAACCGCTACGGCCAGAACCAGTTTAGACATAATCTTTTTCATAATAAATCAATTTGAGTGTGCAAAATTACATTTTTTCGATTGAAACAGCACCAAAAAGTTTAATTGAGAATTGAAAAAATCATTAAAATACTTTTGGAATTGTGGAAATAGGCGTACCTTTGTTAATTGTTACCGCACCCGATGGTGCATATTAGGGCAAAATGACGATAATAGACCAAGAAATAAAAGCATGTGTGGATGTGCTAAAGCGTGGCGGACTGATACTTTATCCCACCGACACGATTTGGGGCATAGGTTGCGACGCGACCAATGAGAACGCGGTGCGGCGCGTGTATGAGTTGAAACGCCGCGAAGAATCGAAAGCACTGATTGTGCTACTGGACGACGAGCAAAATCTTGACCATTATGTGGTGGATGTCCCCATGATGGCCCGCGAGTTGCTGGCCGTGGCCGTGAAGCCGCTCACCATCGTGTATGAAGGTGCCTATAACTTGGCACCGTCGCTACTGGGCGAGAACGACAGTGTGGGCATAAGGGTGTCGCATGAGGAGTTTTCACACCGCCTGTGTGCGGCGTTTGGCCGGCCCATTGTGTCGACGAGCGCCAATGTGAGCGGCACGCCCGCAGCAAAAACATTCGATGATATAGCTCCCGCCATACTCGAAGGTGTGGATTATGTGGTGAATTACCGGCGTGACGACACTTCACCGCACGATGCCAGCAATGTGATTTTGCTGCGAAATGACGGAACCTTTAAGATAATCAGATAAAAAGCGGACGGGTTGTGATCAACGAGAGCAAGCAACGACTAAAGTATGTCTTGGGCGACTATGTGATGTCTAATTTAGGGTGGGCAGCATGTAATGTGGCCCGCTTCTACTTAGGCAACCCCCACAGAGAATTCGGGTCGCTTGCGAGCTTCCTGACCTCGCAAACGGTTGTGATGGGGCAGGTGCTGTTCCCGCTGATGATGATGGTTGTATATTATCTATCAGGCTACTATAATGAGGTGTTCAGAAAATCGCGCTTGCAAGAAATCTTCACCAGCTTGTGGAGTGCGGGCATTAACGCGCTGGTCATATTTTTTGTGGCCTTGATTAACGACCGTGGGCGTGGCCGGCAGGTGGACTATGAAATCATACTTGTGATTTGGTTTGTCTTGTTTGCGGCCATTTACTCATGGCGGTGCATCGTGACGAGTTACACCTCACACATGATAAAGACTCGCCGCTGGAGTTTTTCCACACTGATTGTGGGACGCGGCGCTGCTGCGGTGGCATACGCCAACAAACTTGATTCCATGCCTCAATCGCTGGGCTATAGGCTCAAAGGATTTGTGAGCATCCCCGGCGAAAACGATGTGAAAGAAGTGACACTGCCGTGCTACTCGCTGGACGAGATAGCCCGCGTGTGCGCCGATGAGAAGATTGAAGAGCTTATTGTGGTGCCCACCAAACAAAGCACCGAGGTTGTGCTGAACACCATCAACCGCTTGTTTGCCCTCAATTTGCCTATCAAGGTGACCCCCGACAGAATTAACGTGCTGCTGTCGCAGGTGCGCATCAGCGACCTGCATGGCGATCCGCTGGTGGACATATCGGGCAGTAATTTGAGCGACAGCGGCAAAAACCTGAAACGTTTGATTGATGTGATGGTTTCGGCATTGGTGCTGATTGTGTTGTCGCCCTTGCTGCTGGTGGTGGCCCTGCTGGTGAAGCTGGACTCAAAAGGCCCGGTGATATACACGCAAGAGCGCGTGGGGTTTCACAACAAGCCATTTAAGATGTATAAATTTCGCACGATGGTGCACAGCGCGGAACAGGCAGGTGTGCCTCAACTGACGTGTGACAATGACCCACGCATCACGCGATTGGGAAAATCGCTGCGAAAATACCGCATTGACGAGCTGCCGCAGTTCTGGAATGTGCTGAAAGGCGACATGAGCATTGTGGGGCCTCGCCCGGAGCGTCAATATTTCATCAATCAAATACAAGAACGGGTGCCGTCGTATGCGCTGGTGCATCAGGTGCGCCCGGGCATCACATCGATGGGAATGGTGAAATATGGCTACGCGCAAGACGTGGATCAGATGCTGGAACGCCTGAGCTATGACCTAATTTATCTTGAGAACATGTCGCTCATCAACGACTTCAAAATCATGGTGTATACCATTAAGACGGTCATCACCGGAAAAGGAATGTAAACGGCAAAAAACGGCTCTCGTGAACGATGCGAATTCACATACCCCGGCACCGGCTCGGCGCATGACACGCTTTGAGCGATTGTTGCATTGGCGCGAATGCCACATGAGCGACCGCAACTTTGTGTCGTTGCTGGCCCTGATTGTGGGTGTGTTGAGCGGCTTGGCGGCAGTGCTTCTTAAATTTCTCATAGGCTGGATTGGCGACGCGATTACCAGCACTACGCTTGCCTCACAGGCCAACTGGCAGTATCTTGTTTTTCCGCTTGTGGGCATTCTGCTCTCGGCGTTATATGTGCGCTATGCGGTGCGCGACAACATTTCGCATGGTGTGACGCGTGTGCTCTATGCCATCGCGCAGAAGAAGAGCCAGCTGCCGTTCAAAAATATGTATGCCTCGCTCATCGCGTCGTCGCTCACCATAGGATTTGGTGGCTCGGTGGGAGCCGAAGGCCCCATGGCTTTTACGGGGGCAGCCATCGGTTCGAATTTGGGCAAAAAGTTTCGTTTGCCACCTCAAACGCTCATGTTGCTGCTGGGCTGCGGTGCCGCGGCCGGTATTGCCGGCATCTTCAAGGCACCGATTGCCGGAGTGCTGTTTGCCGTTGAAGTGCTGATGCTCGACCTCACGGCCGGACGTGCCATGCCGCTGATTTTGTCGTCGGTGTGCGGTGCTACGGTGGCCTATGTGTTCACAGGCTATAACGTGGAGTTCTTCTTCTCGCAGAGTGAGCCTTTCTTTGCTCGCCGCATCCCTTATGTGGCTTTGCTGGGCGTGTTTTGCGGGTTTGTGTCGCTTTATTTCTGTGGTGTGGTGGGCATGGTGGAAAATGCCTTCAGCCGCCTGAAAGACCACCGGTTGCGCTATGTGTACGGCGGTGTGCTGCTGAGCGTTTTGATTTATTTGTTGCCGCCGCTGTATGGTGAAGGATATAACTCCATCAATGAGTTGCTTGATGGCAATGTGACGGCCATTATGGATTCCAGCCTATTTTACGCGTTTCACGACAACGCATGGGCAGTGCTTGTGTTTGTGCTGGCGTTGGGTGCCTGCAAAGGCGTGGCCACGGCTGCGACAAATGGCGCCGGTGGGGTGGGTGGTACCTTTGCCCCCTCGCTCTATGTGGGGTGCATGGCCGGTTTCTTTTTCGCTACTTTGCTGAACTTATCGGGGATAGTGGACGCTTCGATGCCGCTCTCGACCAAAAATTTTGCGCTCATGGGCATGGCCGGCGTGATGGCCGGCGTGATGCATGCCCCGCTGATGGCCATCTTTCTCACGGCCGAAATGACGGGAGGCTATGAGCTGTTTCTGCCTCTGCTCATCGTGAGCGCTATGAGCTATGGCACAGCCAGAGTGTTTACGCCTTATGGCATATATTCGCGGCGCTTGGCGCAGCGTGGCCAATTGCTTACGCACCAAAAGGACCGCAGCGTGCTCACGCTGATGCAAGTGGAGAACGTGATAGAAACCGACTTCACGCCGGTGCGCCCTGAAATGGACTTGAAACAGATGGTAGACGTGATTGCCCGCAGCAACCGAAATTTGTTTCCCGTCGTGGACGGAAATGGAATGCTACTGGGCGTGGTGCTGCTCGATGACATCAGAAACATTATCTTCCGCCCCGACCTGTATAAACGGCTCACGGTGGACCGATTTATGGCAACACCTCCGGCCCGCATTGAGCAGGGATTGCCCATGGAGCAGGTGATGGAGCGCTTTGAGCGGACGGGCGCATGGAATCTGCCGGTGGTGGATGCCGATGGAAAATATGTGGGTTTTGTTTCGAAATCAAAGATATTCAACACATATAGGCAGTTGCGTAAATATTACAGCAACGACTGACAGGAAAAATGAGCAAAGAAGAACTGAAAATCGTGTTTTTTGGCACGCCCGACTTTGCGGTGGAGAGTTTGCGCCGCCTTGTGGAAGGTGGATACCAAGTGGCGGCTGTGGTGACGATGCCCGACAAAACGGGTGGTCGGGGCCACCACGTCATTGAAAGCGCGGTGAAACAATATGCGGTGCAACAAGGTCTGCCCTTATTGCAACCCGAAAAATTGAAGGATGAGAATTTCTTGAATCGGTTGCGTGAGATTGGCGCCGATCTGTTTATCGTCATCGCATTCAGAATGTTGCCGCAGGCAGTGTGGCAGATGCCTCGACTGGGCACTTTTAACCTGCATGCGTCGCTGCTGCCCAAGTATCGTGGTGCCGCTCCAATTAATTGGGCCGTGATGAACGGTGAAGTCAAAACCGGTGTCACCACTTTTTTCTTGAAGCATGAGATCGACACAGGCGACATCATCGGTCAGCGCAGCATCGACATAGGGAGAACCGATAACGTGGAGGTGGTGCACAACCGCCTGATGGTGTTGGGTGCTGAGATGGTGGTGGAAACAGTGGATGCCATCATTGCGGGGTCGGTAACCGCGATACCTCAAGAAAACTTGCTTGGTGCTGGAGAAGAGCCCACCCCTGCGCCCAAAATTTTTACCGCTACCTGTCGTGTGGATTGGACCCGGACAGCCGAGGAAGTGTATAACCACATAAGAGGACTTAGCCCATATCCTGCCGCGTGGACGGTGATGAGAGATGCCGAAGGCCATGAATGGAATGTGAAATTGCTGCAAACCACGGAGCCTTTTGCAAACCACGGAATTCCCGGTCAAACGACGACTGATGGAAAACGCTTGATTGTGGCGTGCGCCGACGGTGCTGTGGAGCTGCTGCAACTGCAGCCATCGGGCAAAAGACGCATGAGCGCAGAAGATTTTTTGCGCGGGTTGCGCTATGTGGCTCCGCTCGTGTGCGAGTGAATGTTTTTGGGCAAATTGCGTGAAGCATGCTGTTTAACTCATTGACCTACATATTGTCGCTGCCCCTGTTTTTGGCTATCTATTATGCCGTGCCACATGGCTGGCGCAATGCGTTGTTGCTGGTGGCCAGCCTCGCTTTATATATGCTGTGGTGGCCGGCCGGCATTGTGGTGATGGGATGGGTGGCAGTGACAAGCTATTATGCCGTGCAGCGTTTAGGGCAGGCGCAGAACAGGAATCGTCGTGAGCTATGGATGTGGATTGTGACGATATTGGCACCTCTGCTGTTCTTCAAGTATCTGCAACCCATTAATGAGTGCCTCACAGAGGCGTTGCACATCGACTGGTTTTTGAATCATCACCGATGGGCCATACCTGTGGGCCTTTCGTTCTATTCGTTGCAGGCATTGAGCTATGTGGCGGATGTGTATCAAGGCCGTGCCATTGCCCAAAAGTCATGGCTCAACCATGCGCTTTTTGTGTGCTTTTTCCCCACGGTGGTGTCGGGGCCTATTAGCCGCAGCAAGCATTTATTGGCGCAAATTGAGAGCCGCCCCGCAACCGTCAATGCCTGATTGATGGTGAAAGGCATCAAATGGATGCTGTGGGGGTTGTTTCTGAAACTGGTGCTGGCCGACTGTTACTTTCTGTTTGTTCATGCGGTTGACGGCAGCTGGCAGCGTCACAATGGTTTCACGCTGCTTGTGTCGTCGCTGTGCTATATGGTGCAGCTCTATGGCGACTTTGCCGGATACTCGCTCATGGCAATAGGCTCGGCTGCGCTAATGGGCATTGAGTTGCCGCAGAACTTCATGAGGCCATTTTTCTCGGTGGGCGTGCGCGATTTCTGGCGGCGGTGGCACATATCGCTCAGCACATGGTTGCGCGATTACATTTATTTTCCGTTGGGCGGAAGCCGCTGCACAGAGTGGCGCACGAGATTAAACCTGCTTATTACATTCATGGTGAGTGGCCTGTGGCATGGAGCCGGTTGGATTTTTGTGCTGTGGGGAATGCTTCATGGGCTATGGGTAGCGCTGGAGCGTGCCATCCATTTCAGGGATTATTCGGAGAAAACATGGGTGAAGGTGGTGGTCATGCCCATAACGTTTGTCATCGCGGCATTGTTATTTGTGACGTTTAACCACGATTGGGGCACCACGATGTACTTCTATCAGGCCATTTTTACTGATTTGTGGCCCATGAAGTTATCAATGACCTTAAGCACAACATTGCAGGCAAGGCTACTGTCGATGGCTGCGGCTCTTGCGATTGTGCTCATGAAAGAAGCTCAAGAAGAATGGTGGCCTCATGTGTTTGCCGGGAAAAAATGGGGAACTGCCGCCTCGGCTTCGTTTTATGTGGCTGTGGTGTGGATGATTCTCGCTATGGGTGTGCTGGACAGCGGTAGCCAATTCATTTATATGCACTTTTAAGAACTGATGAACATGAAGCGAATTGTCATAACAGGTTTGCTGCTGGTGCTGGTGGTCGTTGCCGGCGACCGGTTCATCGGCTCGCTTTTGAGCTGGGGCTATCATGCCACCACCTGTGGTGAAATAGGGCGATTGAATGAGGTGCTCGACTCGGTGGAAACACCCATAGTGGTGGTGGGCTCTTCACGAGCGTTGCATCACTATGTGCCCTCGGTCATCAGCGACAGCACAGGGCTGGAGTGCTATAATTGCGGCTTTGAGGGCGAGCAGGTGCAGTTTTATTACGCGCTTCTGCGGCAGTTGCATGCGCGATACAGTCCACAACTTATCGTGTGTGAGCTAACGTATGATATGGATGTGGATGACCTGCCGTGGAATGTGAAACTCAATCACTTGCGCATGATGGACCGGCTCTCGTGCCGAGATTCTATTTTGTGCAGTTACGATCCATTGGAGCGGGTGAGCCTACTCTCGGCCATTTATCCATATAACTCATTGCTGCCCATCATCGCTATGAGCCAGAAGCCGGACGCTTACGACGCTCCAGATGTGGACAATGGGTATATGCCTCAGTATCGCATCTTTGATGACAAACGGTTGAACGGAGAATTCAGAGCAAAAAAAACCGAATCGGTTGATTCCGTGAAATGGAGCTACCTCACCAAACTGGTGAAGGAATATGGGGACAAACTGATCATGTTTGTTTCTCCTCGTTATATGTCGAAAGAAAATGACATCTATGGCGAGGTGGAAAACTTGTGCGCTACTCATGGCGTACCTTTTTATTGCTTTGTGGACCATCCGGTCATTAGCACCGACATTACTTTATGGGATGATGATGGCCACATGAACGACAGGGGAGCGCGAGCCTACAGCCAAATGGTGGCTCCGCTCATCAAGCAACGATTATTACAAATTCAAAACAAGAAACAACTATGAGAAAACATTTGCTATTGTTGACAACAGTGTTGGCCGCGCTGATGCTCGCGTCGTGTGGCAACGACGAACCCGTGGTGCGAATCAATTATGAACCCGTGGATTTGGGGCTGAGCGTGAAATGGGCCACCATGAACATTGGTGCCGCCAAAACCACAGCTTATGGCAAGCTGATGGGATGGGCCGACTCGTCGGGTGTTCATTCTACCCAAGATGGTATCGTCATTTCATATCGTGATAATAAAACTTATTGCGAATGGAACTCTCCATATTATGGTGGAAAAAGCCCGATGAACAACATCAGCGGCTCGAACTATGACGCGGCCCGATATATGTGGAACCTAAAGTGGCGTGTGCCCACACAGGCCGAGTGGCAAGAACTGATTAACGGCTGCACATGGACCACAGAAACGACTGCCGAAGGCCTCCGCGTGGCGCGTGCCACCGGCCCCAACGGCAAGAGCGTCATCTTTCAGCTGGGCGGCATTGATGAAGTGGGCGATGGCTCTCCGGCTGACCGTGGTGTCATAGGGTATTACTGGACGGCGACATTGCTGCCACAAGCCTCTCAAACTTCCTATGGATATGAGAGCAATGTGGCATGCGCGGCATGGGCCGTGGTGATGAGCGACGGTAGGCCGCAACTTGTACCCCAAGTGCGTTGCTACCATCTGTTGATTCGCCCTGTTTTGGCCGAATAAGTTTTATGGCTAAAATTTAATGTGTACTATTTCTTCATTTATTGCTCATGAATAAAATCGCTTTTCTATTTGCCGCCATCTTGTTGATGAGTTATCCGTCGTCGGCTCAGAATTCTCTCATCAATAAAACTTTGCAAGATATTGCTAATCAGGTGAGTATCTTGTAGAAGCATGGCACTTGGAATGAAAAACAACGGCTTGATGATGTGGCCACCAATGACGAACTGGTGGAAATCGCGCAACTTCACCCTCATGCCGAAGCGCGAGCTTGCGCTTTCAGCCTGCTGGTGGATAGAAACGACAAGCGATGCAAAGACTTGCTGCTGGCCACCTTGCGCGACACCAGCATGGTGATGTGCCGTGCTTATGACATGTTATGGAATGATTGCGTGTGCAGTTATAATGTGGATGTGATGTTCAATAGCAAGAATCTCACCGAAAGCGAAAAAGAGGAACTTGACAGTGTGTTGCTCTTTACCCCCAATCTTTGGAGCATCTCACGCATTGGTGATATCCTGCGCCATCTGCCTGCTGAAGAAAAATATTATGACCGCGTGCGCGACATATATTGCAATGAGCAAAACACTCTTGCACTGATGGCTTTGGCCAACTATCGTCTAGATGCCGACAAACCGCTCATCATCAAAGCTTTGATGGAATTTTCCAAAGGCTACGATAAATTGCATCGAAGCACGAAGGGTGAAACCGGCGGCACCAATCAAGCATTGGCGGCAGTGCGACGATGGCCTGATGCCGACTTCATGCCGGCACTCATCAAACTGCGAGATTACGAGCTAAAGGCGAAGTATTACGATTATAGTCGCATCAGGCTGTTTTATGATGCCCTGATGGCCTATGACGACCAGCGTTCATATGACATTATAGATGAAACTCTCTCGAAGGCAGAAGGGCGCAATAATGGTTACACATTTGAATTTCACAGCAAGATATTCAAGGCTGCGGTGTTAGACGGCTGGCCCAAGACTCAACGATACATGCCCTTGATTGAGAAACACCAACTTCAGGACGTGGATGTGGAAATGTGGCAGCGTTCAAGAGGTTAAATCTATAAGCAGGAGCGCCAATTCCCTTCAATAGGGAATTGGCGCTCCATTTTTTGTGCATGCAGTTTATGCTTTTTTCTGCTCTTTGGCCCAACTGTCTTTCAAGCCAATGGTGCGGTTAAACACCAAATGGTCTTCGGTAGAATCGGGGTCAACGCAGAAATAACCTATGCGTTGGAACTGGAACTTATCTTCCACCTTTGCAATGCCAGCCAAGTAAGGCTCAATTTTCACGTCGGACAGCACGCGCAATGAGTCGGGATTGAGCAGCTCGCGGAAATCTTTTTCGGTTTCGGCACTGGGATTTTCCACAGCAAACAAGCGGTCGTAGAGTCTGACCTCGGCACTCACGCAATGGCGTGCGCTCACCCAGTGCAAAGTGCCTTTCACCTTGCGCATGCTGCCTGCACTGCCGCTCAAGGTGTCGGGATCGTAGGTGCATTGAATCTCAGTCACATTGCCGTCAGCATCTTTGGTACAGCCTGTACACATGACGATGTAGGCCCCTTTGAGGCGCACTTCTTTGCCAGGAGTGAGGCGGAAGAACTTTTTGGGAGGCTCTTCCATAAAGTCGTCGCGCTCAATATAGATTTCACGGCTGAAAGGCATCTGATGGCGGCCTGCGTCGGGTTGTTCGGGATTGTTGTCCATTTCCATCATCTCTACCTTGTCGTCGGGATAATTGGTGATGACCACTTTCACAGGATTGAGCACGGCACTCACACGGACGGCATTTTTGTTCAGATCCTCGCGAATTCTGTGATCTAGCAGGCTGATGTCGTGCAGAGCCTCAAACTTGGTGTATCCAATCGAGTCGAAAAAATTCTTGATGCTCTGCGGCGTGTAGCCACGGCGGCGCAAGCCACAAAGAGTGGGCATGCGGGGGTCGTCCCAGCCGGCTACCAGCCCTTCCTTGACGAGCTGCAACAGCTTGCGCTTGCTCATCAGCGTGTAGGTGAGGTTGAGGCGATTGAACTCAATCTGACGGGGGCAATATGCTTCTGCCGTATCGCCGGCCAAAAGGCGCACGAAATAATCATACAACGGACGATGAGGCACAAACTCCAGAGTGCAGATCGAGTGGGTCACCCCCTCGAAGTAGTCGCTTTGGCCATGTGC
>JAFVCX010000132.1 GCA_017478855.1 Muribaculaceae bacterium
ACGGGACCCGAAATGATGAGCGGTGTGCGGGCATCGTCGATGAGCACCGAGTCCACCTCGTCCACAATGGCATAGTTGTGGGCGCGTTGCACCATGTCTTCGGGTTGCATGGCCATGTTGTCGCGCAGATAGTCGAAACCAAACTCGCTGTTGGTACCAAAGGTGATGTCGCAGTTATAGGCGGCCCTGCGTTCAGCCGAGTTGGGCTGGGTTTTATCAATACAAGCCACGCTCAAACCGTGGAACATGTAGAGCGGCCCCATCCACTCAGAGTCACGCTTGGCAAGATAGTCGTTCACCGTGACCACATGCACGCCATTGCCCGTGAGCGCGTTGAGGAACACCGGCAGGGTTGCCACGAGAGTTTTTCCCTCACCGGTAGCCATCTCGGCGATTTTGCCCTGATGCAGCACCGTGCCGCCTATGAGCTGCACGTCGTAGTGAATCATATTCCATACGGTTTCATTGCCGCCGGCCACCCAGTGGTTATAATAGATGGCTTTGTCGCCGTCGATGGTCACGAAGTCGCGTCCCTCGGCTGCAAGGTCACGATCCATTTGCGTGGCCGTCACCTCGATGGTTTCGTTTTGGGCAAAACGCTTTGCGGTTTCCTTGACGATTGAAAATACCACCGGCAGCACCTCGTCGAGCTTCTTCTCCAGAATATCGAGAATCTCTTTTTCGAGCTTATCCACACGTTCCCATTCGGGTTCACGTTTCTCGTAGTCAATCGTTTCGATTTTTTCTTTGATTTGATCGATTTCGTCGCGCTTGTCCTGCACGGCATCTTTCAGTTGCTGGCGAATTTCGGCAGTGCGTGCCCTCAATTCGTCGTTAGAGAGTTGCTCAATCTTAGGATAAGCCGCCTTGATTTGCTCCACGACGGGCATGAGCCGTTTCATGTCGCGGTCGGACTTGGTGCCGAAGACTGATTTCAAAAAGTCGGTAAAAGCCATTTTATATTCGATATTTTAATAGTTTCAATTTCAGCAATTCCGCAAAAACGGAATTAACTTACAAAAGTATAAAAAACATTTTAATTGCGCATCATCTTGAGTCGCGCATCAGCACAAGGCTCGTGAGTGAACACAGCGCCGGAATGGCCATGAGCGGGAAAAAAGCCACGTTAGCCACTTGAGGAATGAACGGCCAAAGCAAGGCCAACAAGACGATAGCCAGCAAGTTAACCACATGATAAATTCGCAGCACCGCTTGTGGGCGCGCCGTCATAGCCGGCAAGAGCATGAGGGGGTTGCACCACACCAGATTCCAGTTGGGCGACGTGGCCTCTTGCGTGGAGAATAGCGTGAGGTAAAACAACAGGCATCCCACCAGTCCATACAGGCCAAAGACAACTCTATGGAACCAATGAGTGATTTTTTTGCGTCGCACGTCGCGCCACACAAAGGCCAGCGTCACCGTCAGCATTAGGCACGCCACCGCCACGGGAGTCCGCCACCACGGTGTGGGCGGCAGCACGGTGCCTTGTGTGCTTGTGTTCACCAGCACACGCGTGTCGCTCACAAGGGGCACGGCCATGCTATCCCGTTCATAATAAGCCCCGTCGAAAGCCTGCATCAAGGCCAGCGGCACAAACATTTGCCCACGCGCGTCGAGCGGCACATCCAGCTTCGAGCCCAGCACCAAGTCAATGCCAAACTGTTCCCACGGATAATTGCGAGTGTAATGCGACATAATGTCGCGATAGGTGACAAATTGCTGGGCAGCCGGATAATTCATCGGCACACCTATCACTTGCTCTATGAGGTCGCGCGGACGTGTGGAGCAGTTATCGGTCAGATAACGATAACGATAGGTGTTATTTTCTGGCATTGAATTGATTATCAGATAATCACGCAGCAAGGAGGCCTGCTCCTGCGTGAGATTGAGCCTTTGCTCCACAAGGCGGCGCCCCTGCATGCCTCGCGTCATATATCGCGTGGGCTTCACGCCACACATATAATCGGCATCGCCTGCCACAAAGCGAAACAAAAAGGACGGCATCTGAAACTCAAACACCCCATAGTCAAAGCAATAGTCGTCCTCAGTGCTGCGCGTGATGCGCAACTCGGTGTGGCCAAAAAGCGAGAAAATCTCATCGCCCGGATAAAAGGTGAGCAAGCTCACGGCGACCGAGTCGCTTGGTGGCAACGAGTCGGCAGGCTGCTGCGCGGCGGCACTCACCAGCACCCCGGCCACCGCAAGAAGAGCCACAAGCCGCTTTCGGCAAAAATTTGAAAAACCGTTCATCATAAACCTTATTGCAATAATGATGCCATGCAAGCCGGCCAAAAATAAAGGGACAAAACGTCAGTTTCGATTTGAAATTCTGCATTTTCACCACAAAAGTATCAAAAATATTGCCAATCATCGAAATTATTGGGGGTTTTCGTTGAAAAAAAGCGCGACTATTCGCTTTAATTCGAAAGTTATTCGTAACTTTGTGCGTGTGGTTTTAACAGAACCGCACCCATTTGCACTTTTCTATACAGATTCTATTCATAAGAAGAAAGGTCCCACTCGTGAGAGCAGGACCTTTTTTTGGTACCTTTGCGGCAACGCTGATGTGCATGGAAGCTCCCCCTAATTTGAGGGCCACACCACTTCACACCGACGCAAAGCGCGATGAAAAGGCACAATTTGTCAAATCGCGACAAGTGATTTATTTGTCAGATTCTGACAAATGTGGCTTAATAGTATTTTTCGGGAACCGATTGGGGCTGGCGAGTTTGTTCCTCGGCAATCTCGCGGTCAATCTCGGTGAACTGCGACTGGTTGCTCTTATACTCAGGCACAAACTTCTTCATGGCATAAATCATGTGATGCACATTGCCCGCGCGCGCCCACTTGACGATGCGCTCAATGTTGTCGCACACCTCCCGATAGTCGTAGGTGCGCACTTTGGCAATCATGATTTTCTTATTGACGGTAGCCGTGGTCTTCTCACGGTCGTTGAGCAGCTCCTCATAGAGTTTTTCGCCCGGTCGCAGGCCCACCTCCTCTATTTGGATGTCCACCCCGGGTTTGAGCCCGGCCAACGAAATCATGCGCTGAGCCAAGTCATAGATGCGCACCGGTTGGCCCATATCGAAGATGTAGATTTCACCGCCATGTCCCATGCAGCCGGCTTCGAGCACGAGCGAACATGCCTCGGGAATGGTCATGAAGTAACGAATGATTTCCTTATGGGTCACGGTGACCGGTCCGCCGCTCTCGATCTGCCTTCTGAACAGCGGAATCACTGAGCCGTTGCTGCCCAGCACATTGCCAAAGCGGGTGGTGATGAACTGCGTGGACAGGCCGCGTCGCGCCGCGTCGAAGAAGAGCGACTGGCAATAGATTTCGGCCAAACGCTTCGTGCAACCCATCACATTGGTGGGATTGACGGCCTTGTCGGTCGAAATCATCACAAACTTATACACGCCATATTTCAGCGCAAGGTCGGCAATGTTTTTGGTGCCCTGCACATTGGTGAGCACGGCCTCGGTGGGATTGATTTCCATCATGGGCACATGCTTATAGGCCGCAGCGTGAAACACAAATTTAGGCCGGAACAGCTCAAAGGCCTCTTCCATGCGGGCAGCATTCTGCACGTCGCCCATAAACAGCTCTATATCGGCATCGGGGAACTGACGCTTCATGTCAATCGAGAGGTCGTGCATGGGTGTTTCGGCCTGATCGACGAGGATGATTTTCTTGGCCCTATATCCCGCCACTTGGCGCACAATCTCGCTGCCTATCGACCCGCACGCGCCCGTGATGAGCACGCAGGCATCTTTCACATTGGTGCTCACCAGCGTGTTGTTGAGCACGATGGGTTCGCGCCCCAGCAAGTCCTCGATTTGCATCTCACGAATGTAGGTGGAGATGCCCACGTCGGGCTTATCCTCATCAAGCTCATATTCTTCCACCTTGTTAATGGAGAGGAGCAAGATGTTGTTGTGCATAAAATAATCGGCCATGCCGCTGCTCAGCAGCTTATTATTATTATTAT
>JAFVCX010000133.1 GCA_017478855.1 Muribaculaceae bacterium
GGTTGATAACCTTGGCATAGCAGCCACCCTCGAAGTTAAACACGCCCTCGTCGTCCCAGCCATGCTCGTCGTCGCCGATGAGTTTGCGCTTGGGGTCGGTGCTCAATGTGGTTTTGCCTGTGCCTGAAAGGCCAAAGAAGATGGCGGTGTTTTCGCCATTCATGTCGGTATTGGCCGAGCAGTGCATAGCGGCAATGCCCTTGAGCGGCAAGAAGTAGTTCATCATCGAGAACATGCCCTTCTTCATTTCACCGCCATACCAAGTGTTGAGAATCACTTGCTCCTTGCTGGTTACGTTGAAGACAACGGCCGTTTCGCTGTGAAGACCCAGTTCCTTGTAGATTTCAACTTTAGCCTTCGATGCGTTGTAGACGATGAAGTCGGGTTCTTGGTCAAATTCTTCTTCGTTTTGAGGACGAATGAACATGTTGGTCACAAAGTGAGCCTGCCAAGCCACCTCCATGATGAAGCGCACTTTCATGCGGGTGTCCTTATGGGTGCCGCAGAAGCCATCCACCACATAGAGTTTCTTGCCCGAAAGCTCTTTCACTGCAAGCTCCTTCACTGCTGCCCAAGTTTCTTTAGAGGCACGCTTATTGTCGTTCTTGTAGTTGTCGCTCGTCCACCACACGGTGTCGTGTGAGTTCTCGTCGTCAACGATAAATTTGTCCTTAGGAGAGCGGCCAGTGTAGATGCCGGTCATCACGTTGATGGCACCCAGCTCGGTTTCCACGCCCTTATCGAATCCTTCGAGTTCGGGCTTGGTTTCTTCATTAAAAAGCACCTCATAGGTGGGGTTGTAGAGCACCTCGGTCACGCCCGTGATGCCGTACTTCTCGGCCAAAATGGATTTATCAAATTTTGCCATTGCTTAAACTGTTATTTGTTATTTATGTGATATGAATTGTTTGCACATTATTCACCTGCAAAATTAGTTATATTTCCCCGATAAATGAGCCGAAATACAGAAAAATTTCTTTATTTTATCTGCGTTATATTTTTTTAACGAAGCGGCCGCTTTTGCGCGGAGGGCGAGCGGTGACCGCCATGTGCGAGGCAGCGCACGAGCAGGGTGGCGGTGAGCAGCTGGTGCTCCAAATCGATTTGGACCGACACCGGCCACAGCAGCAGGAAGACCACCAAAACGGCAGCGTAGAGCCAATACACCTTATAGAACGAGGGCTTGCGGTGCCACAGCAGCCAGATGATGGCCGGCAGGGGGTTGAATGGAATGAGATACCAATTCCAATGCGTGCCAAAGAGGCACGACACGAAGGTGGTGTAGACCAGCAGGCAGCCCAGCAGCGTTTGGGCCGTGAGCAACAAAGCGTCGACGGCGCGCGGCACTTTGCGCCACCCTTTGCGCAACTCCAGCCACGTCACTATGAGCACCAGCAGCAGCAAGGCAGCAAACGCCACCAGCGGGGTAAAAGATGTGCTGCCGGGCAACGAGCGCAAGGGCAATAGCTGCACGGAATCGCCCGTGAGCACCGGGCGGCGAAATCCATCTTCACTCACAAAAGAGGCCTCTTGCAGCACCTGCGGCACAATGGAGGGCGACAGCTTGTATTCTAAGACTTCACTACCGTCGCTGGCCGCACCCATAAGAGAAATTAATGCAAATTGCAGCCACCTTGACTCTTGCGTGTAATAGCGCATCAGGTCACCGTTGTTCATCAGCATGACCGACGGCAACGTGCCGGCATCGAATTGCTCGCCAATGAGCGATTGCTCAATCATGAGCATGGACATCTGCACGCAGTTGGTGTTAATCAGATTGAACTCAAAGACCGGCCCGCGCATGATGGCATCGTCGAGGTTTTTCCACAACAGCTGTTTCTCATGCAGGGTAAGGTTCAGGTCATACTGCTCCACGCTGCGACCTTGCGCCGAGAAAGCGTCGAGGTAGGCCGCCGTGGGCACCGCTTCCACTGCCGAGCGTGCTTTGCCGGCAAAGTATTTGACAAACGCCGCGGCATCGGGCATCATGTCGAGCGTGAACACATAGTCAAGATTGTGAATGGGGCATTGCATGCGTAGCGCGCAGTGACCAAACACTGAATAGACAGGGGCGGCCGGAGAGGCCACCAGCAAACTTGCGGTGACAAAATTGCTGCTGTCGGGCAGCAAGACGTAGGCAGAGTCGGTGGATAGTTGGTCCGGGGCGTTTTGCGCCGGCAATGGGAGGATGGCCAGCATGGCCACAAGGGTGGATAGGAGTAGGTTTTTCATCATTCTGCAAAATTAGTGACAAAGCTCTGCCCGTGGAAACGTTTTTCTTATTTTTTTTCGAAAATGTTTGCTGGATTCAAAAAATGAATGTAACTTTGCACCGCATTTCTGAAAGGGGATGCAATTTTTCGCCTCAATAGCTCAGTTGGTTAGAGCACATGACTGTTAATCATGGGGTCGTTGGTTCAAGTCCATCTTGAGGCGCAGAAAAGGGAATCACAAAGTGGTTCCCTTTTTTTGTATGTTCACCCATAGGCAGGGATATCACATAAAAGCGACCGAATCAAAAGCCATTGCAGGCTCGATTCGGTCGTCGTTTTTTTGCAGTTGTCGCTCGCCTGAGCGAGGGCTCGCCGCATACGTTCAGAACTCAAGGCTCATCCTAAAGTTGACGCTGCCGATGCTTTTGCGAACACTTCCCACGTAGCTTAAGCCATAATGCACATCCCATTCGGAACTCTGCGAGGCGTAGCCTATCGACGCATTGAGTGCCAAGTTGCGGGTGATGCCAAAGCGGCA